>OMQX01000046.1 GCA_900313335.1 uncultured Prevotellaceae bacterium | reverse complement strand
GGTGTATCTGGATACGACATCTACGGAGCGCAGCTACGAGGTGCTGTTGCATCGCTTTGACGAGGACCTGGAGTATAACTTTATCCAGAAGGGGCGCTACAAGGTGCGTGTGCGTGCTACATTCACCAGGGACGGGCAGACGGTGGTATATCCCAGCGAGGAGATGGATTCGGTCTGCTTTACCTTCGAGATAAACCGCAGCCGCCTGAAATTCCCCAATACGTTTACTCCCAACGGGGATCAGATAAACGATACCTTGCGTGCAAAGGAGTTCCAGAGTATTGTGGAGTTCCGTGCAATTGTCTTCAACCGTTGGGGCAAAAAGCTGTATTCGTGGGATGATGTGAATACCGGCTGGGACGGCAAGGTGGGGGGCTCGTATGTGAATGACGGGGCGTATTACCTTGTCGTAAATGCCAAGGGTGCTGACGGGCACATATACCATAACAAGAAGACCATAAATGTTCTTACCACCAAGTTTGACGATTCGTCTGTGGATCCGTCCGGTGGAGATACGCCTTGACGTCGATGGGAAATGACTGTATTATAGTTGAAGGGGCAAGAGAGCACAACCTCAAGAACATAAATGTCCGGATACCGCGCCGTTCGCTTACGGTGGTAACCGGCCTGTCGGGGTCGGGCAAGTCCAGTTTGGCTTTTGATACTATATATGCAGAGGGTCAGCGCCGCTACATCGAGACTTTTTCGGCTTATGCCCGTAATTTCCTGGGTGGCGTATCGCGTCCTGACGTGGACAAGATAAGCGGATTGTCGCCGGTAATCAGCATAGAGCAGAAGACGACGAACAAGAATCCGCGTTCGACGGTAGGTACTACGACCGAGATTTATGATTTCCTGCGTCTGCTGTTTGCGCGTGCTGGCGAGGCTTTCTCGTATGAGACGGGTGAGCGTATGGTCAGGTATACCGAGGAGCAGATTGTGGACCTGCTGCTTTCGCACTATCAGGACCGCCGTGTATATATCCTGGCTCCGCTTGTTCACAGCCGCAAGGGACATTATGCGGAGCTGTTCGAGTCCATCCGCCGCAAGGGCTATCTGTATGCCCGTATAGACGGCGAGGTGAAGGAACTGCTGCAGGGGATGAAACTGGATCGCTACCGCAATCATGACATAGAGGTTGTGGTGGATCGCCTGGTGGTTCACGACAAGGATGACGACCGCCTGCGACACAGTGTGTCGAATGCCATGCAGCAGGGTGGGGGACTGATAATGGTCTGTGATGCGGAGACGAACGAGGTGCGTCATTACAGCCGTCGACTGATGTGTCCTACGTCTGGCATTTCGTACCGCGATCCGGCACCGAATAATTTCTCGTTCAACTCGCCGCAGGGTGCGTGTCCGCGTTGCAAGGGCCTGGGATATGTGTCTCAGATAGACGAGGAAAAGCTGTTCCCTAATCCGAAGCTCAGCATACGTGAGGGTGGCATAGCTCCATTGGGCAGGTCGCGTCAGATTATGATTTTCTGGCAGATTGATGCTCTGCTGCAGAACTATGGCTACAGCTTGGATACGCCTGTTGGTGAGCTTTCGCGCGAGGCGGTGAATGCCATTGTGCAGGGGAGCAGCGAGCGTCTGCGCATACCTGCATCGGTGACGAAGACGGGCAATGATTATTATTGCGAATACGAGGGTCTTACGAAATATATCAGCCAGGTCTCGGAGTCGGACATGGGTGCGTCTGCGCGCAAGTGGGCAGAGCAGTTCAAGAGGACTGCGGTATGTCCTGAGTGCAACGGCCAGCGACTGAACCGTGAGGCGTTGCATTTCCGTATTGCGGGCAAGAACATATCTGAGTTGTCGGATATGGACCTGAGCCAGCTGTACGAGTGGCTGGATGGCGTGGAGGGGCAGCTGGGTGAGCAGCAGAGGCGTATTGCAGGGGAAATTCTGAAGGAGATACGTACACGTCTGCAGTTCATGCTGGACGTGGGACTTGAGTACTTGTCGCTCTCGCGCAGCAGCATATCCCTGTCTGGCGGTGAGAGCCAGCGTATCCGTCTGGCGACCCAGATAGGAAGCCAGCTGGTGAATGTGCTGTATATCCTGGACGAGCCGTCGATAGGCCTGCATCAGCGTGATAACCGCAAGCTGATAAGATCGCTGAAGACCTTGCGCGATACGGGCAATACCATAATTGTTGTGGAGCATGACCAGGAGATGATGGAGAGTGCCGACTGGATAGTGGATATAGGTCCAAAGGCCGGCCGCAAGGGCGGCGAGGTGGTATATCAGGGCACATACTCCAATATGCTGGGGTGTCAGACCCTGACCAGCGGTTTCCTGAACGGCACTCTGCAGATTGATATACCCGTGAACCGCAGGAAGGGTAGCGGGGAGTCCATCGTGGTAAGGGGATGCAGGGGCAATAACCTGCAGGACGTTACCGTTCAGTTCCCGCTGGGTTGTCTTGTCTGTGTTACGGGTGTGAGCGGTTCGGGCAAGAGTACTTTGGTAAACGATACGTTGTACCCGATTCTCTCGCAGCATTTCTACCGTTCGCTGAAGGACCCGCTTGCATACGGGGCCATAGAGGGTATGGAGTTCATAGACAAGGTGGTATGTGTGGATCAGAGTCCTCTGGGGCGTACTCCGCGCAGCAATCCTGCCACATACACAAATGTGTTCAACGATATCCGCAACCTGTTCGTGGAACTGCCTGAATCCAAGATTCGAGGCTACAAGCCTGGCAGGTTCTCGTTCAACGTCAGGGGCGGGCGCTGCGAGACGTGTGCCGGCAACGGCTATCGCAGTATAGAGATGAATTTCCTGCCTGATGTGACGGTTCCGTGTGAGGACTGCAGGGGCAGGCGGTACAACCGCGAGACCCTGGAGGTGAGGTTCCGTGGAAAGAATATCGGGGAGAT
Organism: uncultured Prevotellaceae bacterium; assembly: GCA_900313335.1. GTDB lineage: Bacteria > Bacteroidota > Bacteroidia > Bacteroidales > Bacteroidaceae > Physcousia. Next base: position 7,739 of record OMQX01000046.1, on the reverse strand, counting down.
CCTGGACATGACGATAAACCAGGCGGTAGAGTTCTTTGAGAACCAGCCTGCAATACTGCACAAGATAAAGGTGCTGCAGGACGTGGGACTCGGCTATATCAAGCTGGGTCAGTCAAGCACTACGCTGTCCGGAGGTGAGAGCCAGCGTGTCAAGCTTGCGACGGAGCTGAGCCGCAAGGATACGGGACGCACATTATATATATTGGACGAACCTACCACGGGCCTGCATTTCGAGGATATACGTATCCTGCTGGGCGTGTTGAACCAGTTGGTGGACAAGGGCAATACGGTTATTGTCATCGAGCACAACATGGATATCATCAAGAGTGCCGACTGGATAATTGACATGGGCCCGGATGGCGGCAGGGGCGGCGGCAGGTTGCTGGTGTCCGGAACGCCGGAGCAGGTGGCGGAGTCCAACTTGGGTTATACAAGCAGATATTTAAAGGAGATACTATGCAGAAACAATTAGCTTTCTTTTCGTTTGCCATTGCTGCGGCAAGTGCATCGGCACAGGACCAGCGCCCCAACATCGTCTATATTATGACTGATGACCACACGGCGCAGATGCTGAGCGCATACGGCAACAGTCCTATACAGACGCCTAATCTGGACCGTATAGCACAGGATGGTGTCCTGTTCCGCAACAGTTTTGTTGCCAACAGTCTGTCGGGGCCCAGCCGTGCATGTATGATAACGGGCAAGCACAGTCACAAGAACGGGTTCACGAACAACGAACACGGTATCTTTGACGGCAGTCAGCAGACTATGCCGAAGCTGATGCAGCAGGCAGGTTATCAGACGGCGCTGATAGGCAAATGGCATCTGGTAAGTACGCCTACTGGGTTTGACTATTTCGAGGTCTTGCATGGTCAGGGTGAGTACTATAATCCTGATTTTATCCAGATGGACGGCAGTACCAGGCGTGAACAGGGCTATTGTACGAACATCATAACGAACAAGGCTATCAACTGGATTGAGAACCGCGACAGGCAGAAGCCGTTTATCCTGTTCGTGCACCACAAGGCTTGTCATCGTGACTGGCTGCCTGAGTTGAAATATATGCGTGAGTACGAGAACCAGACATTCCGGAAGCCTGCTAATTTCAATGACAACTGGGAGGGTCGCGTTGCTGCCCAGCAGCAGGAGATGACAATAGGCAGCCAGCATGATATGGACCTGGCGTATGACAACAAGGCATATCTGCCGGGCGACAGCAGCCGCCTGTCACAGCTGTACGTAAACTATGTAAATCGCCTCAGCAAGGAAGACCAGCAGGTTTACTGGGCCTTCCACGACAGCCTCTCGTGCGATTTCTTCCGCCGTTTCCCGTCGTATCGCCACTACAAGGCTACGTCGCCCGGGAACGATGCCCTGACAGAATGGAAATTCCAGCGCTATATGCGCGACTATGCCAAGGTCACCAAGTCTCTGGACGACGAGGTGGGCCGCCTGTTGGATTATCTGAAGTCGCATGGACTGTACGACAATACCCTGGTGGTATATACATCGGATCAGGGTTTCTACATGGGCGAGCATGGTTGGTTTGACAAGCGCTTTATGTACGAGGAGAGCCTGAATACTCCTTTGCTGATGCACCTGCCGAAGGGTTACGGGCGTCATGGAGAGGTACAGGAGATGGTGCAGAATATTGACTATGCGCCTACATTCCTGGAGATGGCCGGAGCCAGGATACCTGCTGATATACAGGGACGTAGCCTGGTGCCGCTGCTGAAGGGCGGGAAGACATCCGGCAAGTGGCGTGATGCCATATACTATCATTATTACGAGTATCCTGCAGAGCATAGCGTCAAGCGTCACTATGGTGTGCGCACAAGCCGCTACAAGCTGATACATTTCTATAACGACATTGACGAGTGGGAACTGTACGACCTGAAGGAGGATCCCACTGAGATGCACAACGTATATAACGACAGGAAGTATGCAGGTGTCCGCAAGCAGATGCATGCGATACTGAAGAAACAGCAGAAACTGTACGACGACAATATAGAAAACGAAATAAAACATTAACCTAAAAATTTTAAAACTATGACATTTGAGAAAGTCGTGGGCCTTATCGATGCCCCATTCACTCCTTTCTACGAGAACGGTGATGTTAATCTGGAACCGATTCCTGCTTATGCGCAGATGTTGCACAAGAACGGCCTTCAGGGTGTGTTTATAAATGGCAGCAGCGGTGAGGGCTATATGCTTACCGAAGAGGAGCGCATGCGTCTTGCCGAGGCTTGGGTGGCTGCAGCTCCAAAGGGCTTCAAGGTTATTGTACACGTAGGTTCGTGCTGTGTGCGCAACAGCCGTATGCTGGCAGAGCATGCACAGAAGATAGGTGCGTGGGGTATAGGTGCAATGGCTCCTCCATTCCCGAAGATCGGCCGTATCGAGGAACTGGTGAAGTATTGCGAGGAGATTGCCGCAGGTGCTCCCAACCTGCCGTTCTACTACTATCATATTCCGGCATTTAACGGTGCATTCCTGCCTATGGTACAGCTTCTGCAGGCAGTAGACGGCCGTATTCCTAACTTTGCAGGTATAAAGTACACATTCGAGAGCATCTACGAATACAACCAGTGCCGTTTGTATGCTGATGGCAAGTTCGATATGCTTCATGGTCAGGACGAGACTATCCTGCCTTCACTGGCTATGGGCGGTGCCCGTGGCGGCATAGGCGGAACTACCAACTATAACGGACGTGAGCTGGTTGGTATCATCCAGGCTTGGAACGACGGTGATCTGGAACTGGCACGCGAGCGTCAGAACTTCTCGCAGGCAGTAATCAATGTAATATGTCATTTCCGCGGCAATATCGTGGGCGGTAAGCGTATCATGAAGCTGATAGGACTGGACCTTGGTCCTAACCGTACCCCGTTCCAGAACCTGACGGATGCCGAGGAGGCACAGATGCGCAAGGAACTGGAGGAGATCGGATTCTTCCAGCGTTGCAACCAGTTCTAATTATGTGACAAATCTGTTTTGCAGGAAATGATGAAAAAGATATTAGCATTATTATCAGTCATTCCATTATTTGCCTTAGCTCAGAATCAGGTAGGCGTGACCAAGTCGATACCTATGCGTCAGGCCGTATCCGGTCATTATGCCGGATGGATCGGGAATGAGCTGTGGACGTGGGGTGGTTGCAATTTCCCCGACAAACCATGTGCTGACGGCGGCGAGAAGAAATTCTATCCGCAGGCCTATGGTGCCAGCGTACAGATTGGCAACGGCGTCCTGTTCCTGGGCGGACAGTGCGGTCCCAGCTCGCTCACCACGTGTGAGTTCTATCCCAACAGTTCCAATCGCGAGATGTGTACTCCCCTGCCGGTAGGGCTTGACAATTTCGGAGCTACATACTACGACGGTACGGTTTATGTTGCCGGAGGTCAGAGCTTCGGTAAGCCCAACCGTGTCATCTACTGTGCACGCTGGGAAAAGCCGCTGCGGTGGGTAGCGCTCGATACGCTGCCCGACAATTGCCGTCTGCAGCCTTGTGTACAGGTCCAGTATGCATCTGCCGGGCCAGCCCTGTATGTCTTTGGCGGCTATCAGCCCCAGGTGGATTCCATAGGTCAGAAGGCCAAAGTGCATAATGACGGTGTCTACATGAACCTGACCACACATCAGTGGAACCGTACCAGTCCTGCATCCGTATGGATTCAGGAACAGTCCAAGAAGGGCGCTGACGTGGACGCAACAAGGAGCACACTGGAGCGTCAGGCTATAGTCGGAGCTGCCAGCACGACATCGGGCTACAGCCATGTGCTGTTCTTCGGTGGTGTAAACTATGACGTGTTCTACCGTGCTATCAACGGTCAGCAGGACAGCCTTTATCTGCGTCACCAGCCACAGTGGTACAAGTTCCGTCAGGATGTCCTCGTATACCATACTATAACGGATTCGTGGGCCCTGTTCAAGGGTGATCCCCTGCTGGCCCGTGCCGGGGCATGCCTGACGAAGGACCCTGACAACCAGGTATGGTATTATTCCGGTGGAGAGACCATGCCTGGCGTACGCAGCGCGGATGTCAGCGAGGTAAGGATTACCACCCAGCATAACTTTGGCTGGCTCAACTGGACCGTGCTTGTACTGTATCTGGTGGCCATGCTGGGTATGGGAGTATATTTCATGCGCAAGGAGAACGGTGCTGACGACTTTTTCAAGGGCGGCGGCCGTATTCCGTGGTGGGCTGCAGGTATCAGTATCTATGCCACTATGCTGAGCGCCATTACCTATATGGCAATACCGGCCAAGGCATACACCACCGACTGGACATACTATCCTATGCTATGGATGATTCCTATCATCGGCCTGCCGGTAATCAAGTACTATCTGCCATACTTCAGGAAGCTGAAGGTGGCCAGTGCATACGAGATACTTGAGGAGCGTTTCAACCCTGCCACACGACTCATGTCATCGGCATTGTTCTGCATCTTCATGGTAGCCCGCATGGCCCTTGTCATGTATCTGCCGTCACTGGCTCTTACTGCCGTAACGGGTATCGACATCTATCTGTGCATCATCCTGATGGGACTTGTGACCATTATCTATTGTACAATGGGCGGTGTCGAGGCCGTAATATGGGGCGACGTTGTTCAGGGTATAATCCTGGTAGGCGGTGCAATATTTGCTGCGGCATACCTGATGACAAATACAGCCGGAGGCATATCGTCATGCATCGATATCGCACTTGACAACGACAAGCTGCGCCTGTTCGACTGGAGCAACGGATGGTCCAATGCGACGTGGTGGGTTGTAATCATAGGCGGACTTGCCAACAACCTGATATCATACACGTCCGACCAGACCGTCATACAGCGCTACATGACCACCAAGGACGAGAAGTCGGCAAGCCAGAGCATCATGGTAAACGGTTTCATGTCGGTATTCATCTCGGTGGCATTCTATATGATAGGCACGGGTCTGTACACATTCTACAAGACTCATCCTGCCGAGCTGGATGTTACCATGTCCCAGTCAGACGCCATCTTCCCGTTCTTTATGATGAGCCAGATGCCTGCCGGTATTGCAGGTCTGCTGATTGCTGCCATCTTTGCGGCAACCATGAGCACCATATCCAGCAATATCAACAGCGTATCCACGGCCTTCAGCGTCGACTTTGTACAGCGTTTCCGCCCGTCAATTACATCCCAGCAGCTGCTCAAGACAGCCCGTTGGACATGTATCATAAGCGGTCTTATAGGTCTCGTAGTTGCCCTGATGATGGCTACATGGAACATACAGTCGCTGCTTGACTACTTCAATACCATACTTGGTCTTCTGACCAGCGGACTCGGAGGCCTGTTCTTCGTAGCAGTATTCATGCCGCGAGTGAAGGGATATGCAGCGCTTACAGGTTTCATAGCAGGCGAGGTGGTAGTATTCTGGATGAGCTACTGCACCGATGCCAACCTGTTCCTCTTCGGTGCTACGGGCATTATCGTGTGTGTAATTGTATCATATATTTTGTCATTTATAACAAAGAAATAAAATGGTTGATTTCAAACAACTTGCCGCTCAGTACAAGAGCGAGCTTCTGGACAAGGTAATACCTTTCTGGATGAACAACAGTATAGACACCGAATTTGGCGGTTACTTCACCTGCATCGAACGTGACGGTAAGGTTTACGACACCGACAAGTTTGTCTGGCTTCAGGGACGCGAGGTATGGATGCTTGCAACACTCTACAACAAGGTCGAGAAGCGCCAGGAATGGCTCGACGCAGCCATTCAGGGAGCCGAGTTCCTGAAGAAATACGGTCACGACGGCAACCTTAACTGGTACTTCTCGCTGGATCGTCAGGGACGTCCGCTGGTTGAGCCTTACAACATTTTCTCCTATACCTTCGCCGTAATAGCCTTCGGACAGCTGTACAAGGCTACAGGCAACCAGGAGTATGCCGACATTGCCAAGAAGACCTTTGATATTGTCCTCTCAAAGCGCAACAACCCCAAGGGCAAATGGAGCAAGGCAGCTCCAGGCGCGCGTGCCATGAAGGACTTTGCCCTGCCCATGATTCTATGTAATGTGGCATTGGAGATCGAAGACCTTCTTGATCCCAAGTTCCTGCAGGAAACCATCGACATCTGCCTGCACGAGGTACTGGACGTATTCTATCGTCCCGAGCTGGACCTGATAGTAGAGAATGTCAGCAAGGATGGCGAGCTCGTCGACTGCCACGAAGGACGTGTGCTCAATCCCGGTCACGCCATCGAGGCAATGTGGTTCATTATGGATCTGGGCAAGCGCCTAGGACGTCAGGACCTCATCGAAAAGGCCGTACACATCGCCCTGCGTGAAGCAGAATACGGCTGGGACAAGCAGTACGGCGGCATATTCTATTTCATGGACCGTCTGGGTCACCCCCTGCAGCAGCTGGAGTGGGATCAGAAACTGTGGTGGGTACATGTCGAGACCCTCATCACCATGATCAAGGGCTACGAGCTGACAGGCTCGGAAGAGTGCCTGAAATGGTTCGAGAAGATACACGACTACGTGTGGAGCCATTTCGTAGATCCCGAATACCCCGAATGGTACGGTTACCTGAACCGTCGCGGCGAGGTACTCCTCACCCTCAAGGGCGGCAAATGGAAGGGCTGCTTCCACGTTCCCCGTGGCCTGATGCAGGTCTATCAGTCTCTGGAACGCATCGCAGCAAAGCAAGGTTAGTACACAATTCAAATATCAGACAATGCAGCATGGTACAACACCATGCTGCATTTTGAGGAAGAACCAATGGCGAGACGACTAACGAATAATTATGGATATTCAGAAGATACAACAATACAAATCTGATTTTGATGCTATCACAAAGGGCATTAGCGATGACGACGGAAATACCATAGAGGTGTGGTATGCTCGCGAACTTCAAATGGTGTTAGGCTATGCCCGTTGGGAGAATTTCGTTGGGGCTATTGGTCGTGCAATGGAAGCATGTAAGACGTTGGGGATCAGTATAGATAACCATTTTCGTGAGGTTACGAAAATGGTCCCTCTGGGTAGCGGATCTCAACGTGAAATCCAGGACTTTATGCTTACACGTTATGCATGCTACCTAATTGCTCAGAACGGTGACCCAAAGAAGGAAGAGATTGCTTTTGCTCAGAGCTATTTTGCTGTGCAGACTCGCAAGGCAGAACTTATAGAAGAGCGCTTGAACGAAATTGCCCGCCTCAATACTCGTGAAAGACTACGCGCTTCTGAGAAACAACTCAGTCGCAATATTTATGAACGTGGAGTCGATGACAAAGGCTTCGGGCGCATCCGTTCCAAGGGCGATTGCGCTCTGTTTGGCGGACTCACTACCGAGCAGATGAAGAAGCGTCTAGGCATCAAGAGCGGAGCTTTGGCAGACTATCTACCTACACTTACCATCGCCGCCAAAAATCTAGCAACAGAGATGACCAACTACAATGTGGAACAGAAGGACCTCTATGGTGAGGCTGATATTACTGCTGAGCACGTGCAGAATAATCGTAGCGTTCGTGGAATGTTAAACCAGCGAGGTATTAAACCAGAAAATCTCCCACCTGCAGAGGACATCAAGAAGGTGGAACGTAAAGTGGCAAAGGATGAGCGACTGATGCAGAAGCTAGCACAGAAATTACCAAAAGATAGCGTGTAAATATACACCAACTTCCAATACATAGGCTCGCTAATAAAATAGCGAGCTTTTTTGTACCCGAAATTTCACAGAATTTATTCACTTAGAACATGCTGTGGGCGC
>OMQX01000013.1 GCA_900313335.1 uncultured Prevotellaceae bacterium | reverse complement strand
TTCAAGGATTTCAAGGATTTTGTACAGCCAAGGGAGAAGAGCATAATCATCACGAACCCGCCTTACGGAGAGCGTATTTCCGCTCCGGACCTGCTGGGCCTGTACAAGATGATTGGCGAGCGCCTGAAGCATCAGTTCGTCGGCAACGACGCGTGGATACTGAGCTATCGCGAGGAGTGTTTCGAGGCTATCGGGCTGAAGCCGTCATTGCGCACACCCCTGTTTAACGGGGCTCTGGAATGTGAGCTGAGGAAGTACCGTATGTTTGACGGACGTTTTAACGATATGCGTGCAGGCGGCGGGGATATAAAGAGTGCACGTGAGCGTAACATGATGGCTCAGAAGCACCGCTTCCGCCAGCATCGTGATTTCAAGACACGTTTGGGCGAGGAGTCCGTTTCACGCGAGAAGGGGAGACCCAGCCGCCCGGGCAGGAAGGATTTTGGAGTAAAAAAGGAAAGATAGCGCTATGTGTAACAGGATTAAGGCTTTATTGGTATTTTGTATGATTTTGTCAATGTCAGCTATGGCACAGAACAAGCAATTTACTTTGGACGAGTTACTGGGAGGCGGTGACAGCTATTGGAAGCTGAGGCCGGAGAACATATACACGGGATGGTGGGGCGATATACCATTCAGGACATCCGTCGAGGGTGTTACCGAGATGAATACGGGCAACACGCTGTGTACGGTCGAAGGCATAAACCAGAAGCTGGGTGAGAAGGTGGCCTTCAGCGGGCATAACCTGACATTCCCCTATGCGGACAAGGCCATAGTCGACTTTTACAAGGGCTTGCGCCATATCCAGATGAATTTTGAGAATGCGGAGAAGGTGCTGGACGTAACATTGCCCACAGGTGCAATCAATCAGGATTTCAACAAGGTTTCACGCAATACTGCTTTCTGTATCCAGGGTAATCTGTATGTCATGACGGCCGACGGCAGGCAGATTGCAGTCAGTCAGGACGGCAGTGTGGACGGCAGCGAGGACATCGTATACGGATGGAGCGTACACCGCGATGAATTCGGTATCCACAAGGGTACGTTCTGGTCTCCGGACGGCAAGTACCTGGCATATTACCGCATGGACCAGTCGATGGTACCAAGCTATCCCCAGGTGGATATACATCCCCAGAAGGACTACAAGGGCGAGAACGGCTCGCGTATAGCTACTACATACGCATGCCACTATCCGATGGCGGGCGAGAAGAGCCACATTGTAAAGGTAGGCGTGTTCAATGTAGAGACTGGCGGGAACGTATGGCTTGAGCTGGAGGGTGATCCCGAGGATTACCACACGAACATCTCCTGGTCACCCGACTGCAGGACGATTTATATCTTTGAGCTGAACAGGGACCAGAACGACATGCGCCTTGTTTCCTACGATGTTGCAACAGGCAAGTCCATCAGGACCATACTGCAGGAATGTGACAAGCAGTATGTCGAGCCTATGAATCCATTGGCTTTCCTGCCATGGGACGATACGAAGGCTGTGATGCAGAGCCAGCGTGACGGGTACAACCACCTGTATCTGCTGGACGTAAGGAGCGGAAACGTAAGGCAGCTGACACGCGGCAACTGGGTAGTGCAGAAATTCGTAGGTTTCAATACCGTGTCCAAGAGCCTGATTTACCTGAGCAACGAGGCAGACCCGCGTACATCGTGCCTGTACAGCGTCAGGACCAGCGGTGGCAGGCGCACACTGATAGGAAAGGCTGAGGGCGTATGCTACAATGCATTGCTCAACGGCAGCGGAACGCAGGTTATACAGTGCTATACTGCTCCGGATGTCCCTCGCAGCATAAACCTGCTGAGTACGACAACGGGCAAGGGACAGAACCTGTTGACGGCTGCTGATACGTGGAAGGAGGCAGGATATGCTGTTCCCCAGTTCAGGAGCGGCAGCATCAAAGCGGCAGACGGCAAGACGGACCTCTATTACCGCATGGTATTGCCTGCAGACTTTGATGAGACAAAGAAATATCCCACGGTCGTATACGTATATGGCGGTCCTCATGCACACCTTGTTCAGTCCAGCTGGCATTGGGACAGCCGCGGCTGGGAGACATACATGGCACAGAAGGGCTATATAACATTCATCCTGGACAGCCGTGGCAGCGAATGGCGCGGGCGTGCCTTCGAGCAGGTTACGTTCCGTCAGCTTGGATGCGTGGAGCGCGAGGATCAGTTCAAGGGTGTGGAATACCTGAAGTCCCTGCCATACGTGGATGCCGACAGGATAGGCGTACACGGATGGAGCTTCGGTGGCTTTATGACAATAAACATGATGCTCACTTATCCTGAGACATTCAAGGTAGGTGTTGCCGGTGGTCCGGTAATAGACTGGAGCTATTACGAGGTTATGTACGGCGAGCGGTATATGGACACGCCTCAGCAGAACCCCGAGGGATATGAGAAATGTAACTTGAGAAACCGTGCCGGAGACCTGAAGGGACGCTTGCAGCTGATTATCGGATACAACGATCCTACGTGCGTACCGCAGCACACGCTGTCCTTCATCCGTGCATGCGAGGATGCTGGCACGCAGCCTGATTTCTTCCTCTATCCCGGAGGCGAGCACAACATGTACGGACGTGATGCCGTTCATCTGCATGAGAGAATTACACGCTATTTCGAAGATTATCTGAAATAATATGGGATACAGAGTATTACTGCTCGGCTCGGGTGGCCGGGAACACGCTTTGGCATGGAAGATTGCCCAGAGCCCGAAGACCGATAAACTGTTTATTGCTCCAGGCAATGCCGGTACATCGTTGGTTGGCGAGAATGTCGCAGTCAAGGCAGATGACTTTGATGCAATCAGGACATTGTGCCTGAACGAATCCATCAACATGGTTGTCGTGGGTCCCGAGGATCCACTGGTCAAGGGTATATACGATTATTTCAAGGCAGATGCCAGACTTGCAGGCATACCTGTCATCGGTCCTTCGAAGGCTGGTGCCACGTTAGAGGGCAGCAAGGATTTCGCCAAGGGCTTCATGCAGCGCCACAACATTCCTACAGCTGCTTACCGTACCTTTACCGGTGAAACTCTCCAGCAGGGAAAGGAGTTCCTGCGTACCCTAAGCGCGCCTTATGTTCTGAAGGCTGACGGGCTGTGTGCTGGGAAGGGCGTGCTGATACTGGATTCGCTTGATGAGGCTGAGAGAGAATTGGAGCAGATGCTGGGCGGAATGTTCGGCAATGCTTCGAGCCGTGTCGTAATAGAGGAGTTCATGAGCGGTATCGAGTGTTCGGTGTTTGCCCTGACTGACGGCAATGACTACGTAATTCTTCCCGAGGCAAAGGACTACAAACGTATAGGTGAGGGTGATACCGGACTGAATACCGGTGGAATGGGAAGCGTAAGCCCTGTTCCGTTTGCCGACAGAGAGTGGATGCAGAAGGTTGAGGACCGCATTGTGCGTCCCACTGTAGAAGGACTCAAGGCTGAGGGAATCGAGTACAAGGGTTTTATTTTCTTCGGTCTGATAAACGTGGACGGCAATCCCAAGGTTATCGAATACAACGTGCGTATGGGAGACCCTGAGACGGAGACGGTAATGCTGCGCATCAAGAGCGATATAATGGATCTGTTCGAGGGAGTTGCGACAGGCACACTTGCAGCCAGAAAAATTGAATTCGACCCGCGCAGTGCCGTTTGCGTAATGCTTGTCAGCGGAGGCTACCCCGGCACTTATCGCAAGGGACTTGTCATTTCGGGTATTGACAGTGTCGATGGAAGCATGGTTTTTCATGCCGGCACTACAGTCAAGGACGGAAATGTCGTAACCAACGGAGGACGTGTGATAGCCGTCAGTTCGTATGGACAGAGTCTGAGTGAGGCGCTGGAAAAGAGCATGAGTCAGGCTGCCAAGATAGAATTCGAGGGAAAGTATTTCCGCCGTGACATAGGACAGGATTTATAGTACGATTTCTGCTAACAGGTAAATTGTGAGGAACAGCCGTCTACAAAACCGAATCAGCGAAAGCGCCTTTACCCTGCCTGTATGCGCACTCGTCGCAATTGTGCTATGGCCCTTCAGGTGCAATCCTGTGTCTTTTGCCATGGGCAACGGAACGCTTGCATCCCTGCTACTGGTGGCTATTACCACTTATTTGGTGATGGAAACCAACAGTGCCAACAATCTGTTGCGTGTACGCTCGCAAATGATACCGGTAGTATGGGTGATGGGCATATCCATGATGACGTTTGCCCATGACATGTCCGTGACATGGCTGGCAGTCCCTCTGATAGCGTCCAGTCATTACCTGCTGTTCAAGACGTACCAGAAGCATCATCCCGTTAACTGTTCGTTTCACACGTTCTTCCTGCTCGGGACGTCAATCCTGCTCATTCCGCAGCTGTATATACTGATACCTTTGTATTTCTGGTATATGGCTGTGTTCATGCGCTGCCTTTCATGGCGTACATTCTGGGCAGGTCTCATAGGGCTTACCCTCCCGGCATGGTTCCTGGCAGGATGGTGCGTGGTGGCGGGCGATTTCGAGGCGATTGCAAACGTGTTGCTGACTATTGCCGATCCGCAGCCCGTAAATATGGACAACTACATACCGTATCTGTCAAAACATAACGTGCAGACATTGACGTGGCTATTTGTCACATTTGTCTCGTTCGTTGCGACGGTGCACTATCTGCGGACTTATTTCAACGACAAGATCCGTACCCGGATGTATCTTTACATATACGTAATGCAGATTGCTGCGGTATGGCTGTTGCTGCTATGGCAGCCCGACCTGTACAACCTGCTTATGCCCCTGCTGATGCTATGCTCATGTACGATAATTGCGCATTTCTTCGCATTGACGGGCTCCATTATCAGTAATCTGTTCTTTGTGCTTTCGGTCTTCGCCCTGGGTGCACTGACATCAATCAACATGGGACTATGGAAGCTATAATGGATATTCTGGAAGGTTACGGGTACTGGGGGATGACCATTGCCGCATTCCTGGCAGGAAGTGTATTCCCGTTCAGCAGCGAGGCCGTAATGGTAAGCCTGCAGCTTGCGGGCCTGGAGCCGTGGCCGCTGTTTCTGTCCGCCTCTGTGGGAAATGTAGCAGGCAGCATGTTCAACTACTATGTAGGTACGCTTGGCAGATTGGAGTGGATTGAAAAGTACCTGCATTTAAGGCGCGAGAAGGTCCTCAGGGCCCAGGCGTGGATGGAAAACCGGGGTGTGTGGATGGGAACGCTGTGTTTCCTGCCCATCATAGGCAGTGCGCTAAGTGTCGCCCTGGGCTACATGAGGGCAAATCCGTACAAGTCTTTTATTGCCATATCAATAGGCAAGACGACAAGATATGCAGTTCTGATACTGGTGACATACTATCTGCAGAATTGACCGCGATAAAACTGAAAATAAAAAGAAGGAATCAATAATTAAAACAAACTCAAATGAAACAGTTCAGACTGATTGACACCCTGATGGGCTGGCTGACATTCGGTATTGCTGCATTCGTATATTGCAGCACCATCGAGCCTACTGCCAGTTTCTGGGATTGTCCCGAGTTCATCACCACAGCATACAAGCTGGAGGTAGGACATCCGCCAGGCGCACCGTTCTTCATGCTTACGGCCAACCTCTTTACCCAGTTGGTAAGCGACCCGGCACTTGTTGCCAAGATGGTTAATATGATGAGTGCGCTGTTCTCTGCAGCATGTATCATGTTCCTGTTCTGGAGCATTAGTCACCTTACACGCAAACTGGTTGGCGAGGACGGGCAGGTCAAGACCCTGGCTCAGTGCATAACGGTCGAGGCAGCAGCCCTGACCGGAGCATTGGTATACACCTTCTCGGACACTTTCTGGTACTCTGCCGTAGAGGGTGAGGTATATGCCTATTCGAGCCTGTTTACCGCAGTTGTATTCTGGCTTATGCTCAAATGGGAGGATCATGCCGACGAGCCTCACAGCGACCGCTGGATTATACTGATATCTTACCTTACGGGCCTGAGCATCGGTGTGCATCTGCTCAATCTGCTCTGTCTGCCTGCACTGGTACTTATATGGTATTACAGGAAATACCAGCATCCAACGCTCAAGGGCAGTATCATTGCCCTGATAGGCAGTTTCGTGCTTATTGCTGCTGTGCTGTACGGCATAGTACCGGGCATTGTAAAGGTTGGCGGATGGTTCGAGCTGTTGTTCGTAAACCAGTTGGGTATGTCCTTCAACTCGGGAATGTATGTTTACATCGCCCTGCTGATAGTTGTCGTGCTGACTGCAATATATGCTACAGTCAGGGCTAATAGTACGACCGGGGATGATGTCGCGAAGGTCAGGATGCGTTCGTTTGCCAACATCGCATTCGTTGCCAGCATAGGCATGCTGGGTATTCCGTTCTACGGATACGGATGGTCCAGTGTACTGATCGGGGTATTGGTCATTGCCGTCATCCTGGCGATACTGTTTATCCGTCAGAACGGACAGTATATGATATCGACACGCCTGATGAATACGTCGCTTCTGTGTATGCTGATGATAATGATTGGTTACAGCTCCTATGCCGTAATTGTCATCCGTTCGTCTGCAAATACACCGATGGACCAGAACTCGCCCGAGGATATCTTCACTCTGGGCAGCTATCTGAGCCGTGACCAGTATGGCGACCGTCCCCTGCTGTATGGTAATCCGTATTCGGCACCTGTTGCAATGAAGGTCCAGGGCGAATACTACGTACCTGTTGCCGAGGAGGGTGCTCCTGAATACCAGCGCGTGGAAAAGCGCGATTCCACCGAACCGGACAGGTACGAGTTGATTGGCCACAAGCAGAAATACGTATATACGTACAACATGCTTTTCCCGCGTATGTACTCGGACCGTCATGCCAAGGCGTATGAGGACTGGATGGGTGGCATCAAGGGAAATACGGTGGAAATAGAGCGTGCGGGGGAGAGGCATCAGATCAAGGTTCCCACATTCTTCGAGAACATCTATTTCTTCATGTCCTACCAGGTTAACTTCATGTACTGGCGATACTTTATGTGGAATTTCTCAGGCCGTCAGAACGACATTCAGGGTAATGGCGAACTGGAGCATGGAAACTGGCTCACCGGTATTCCGTTCATAGACAATATGCGTCTGGGTGACCAGAGCCTGCTGCCTACCGAGCTGAAGAACAACAAGGGACACAACGTATTCTATGCCCTGCCGCTGATACTGGGACTTATAGGTTTCTTCTGGCAGGTGAACAAGCGCTCGAAGTACAACGGCGTGATGGTAGACGAGGGTGTCAAGCAGTTCTGGGTGGTATTCTTCCTGTTCTTCATGACGGGTCTGGCAATCGTCATATACCTGAACCAGACACCCATGCAGCCGCGTGAACGTGACTATGCCTATGCAGGCTCGTTCTATGCCTTTGCCATCTGGTGCGGATTGGGCGTTGCCGCAATCAGCGACATGCTCAGCAACAGCATCCTGCGCAACAGGGCCCTGGCAAGTGCTGTAATCAGCTGTGCCTGCGTGCTCGTTCCAGTTCAGATGGCCTCGCAGACATGGGACGACCATGACCGCAGTGCAAGATATACCTGCCGTGATTTCGGACAGAACTATCTGCAGTCCCTGGACAAGGGCAGCTATCCCATCATCTTCACAAACGGTGACAACGACACCTTCCCGCTGTGGTATAACCAGGAGACAGAGGGCTTCCGTACGGATGCGCGTGTATGTAACCTCTCGTACCTGCAGACGGACTGGTACATCGACCAGATGAAGCGTCCTGCATACGACTCGCCTTCAGTGCCCATCTCATGGAAGCGTATCCAGTATGTATCGGGCACACGCGAGGGAATACAGGTACGTCCGGGTACCATCGAGCAGGTAATGGAGTATTACAAGAACGAGCCCGAGGTACTGCGCGAGCTTCTTGGCGACAATCCATACGAGCTGAAGAACATCATCGACAAGTGGATACTGAACGACAATCCTGATTTCCAGATTATTCCCACAGACTCCATTGTCATGACGGTCGACAAAGAGGCTGTCAGGAAGAGCGGAATGATGATTGCTGCCGACTCTATACCCGATGTAATGCACATCAGCCTCAAGGGCAAGCGTGCTATATACAAGAGCGAGCTGATGATATACGAGATGCTGTGCCGCACCAACTGGACACGCCCCCTCTATATCGCATGCACGGTAGGCTCGGACAACTACGGTTCCCTGGGCAATAATTTCGTACGCGAGGGCCTTGTTGACCGCATTACGCCGTTCAACACAGCAGCCAGCGGCCGCACAATAGATACGCGCAGGATGTATGACAACCTGATGACCAAGTTCCATTTTGGCGGTATCAGCAATCCTGACATCTATCTCGACGAGACCATACTGCGCATGTGCTACACCCACAGGCGTCTGTTTGCAACTCTTGCCAAGCAGCTCCTGGCTGAGGGTAAGACTGATCTCGCGCTCAAGGTCGTGGAACGTGCAGCCAAGGCAATACCTGCTACTACTGTTCCGCACAGCTACATCAGCGGCAGTATGGAGCTTGCCAATGCATGGCTTGTACTGGGATATAAGGAGAAGGCTGAGTCGATTATACTGGACCTTGCGCGCAATGCCAGCGAGTACCTTGCCTGGTATGCATCTCTCAGCCCGAAGTTGAGGAATATGTCCCAGCAGGACATCATGTACAGCCTGTATCAGCTGAACAATGCAACTGAGGCGCTGCGCGGAGCTGATTCCTCGAAGGCCGAGGAATATACTCGCAAGCTGAACATGTACACGGGAATCTTCCAGAACCTCCTGTACGAATAGGCATGTTCATCGAGCGTCCGGCGACCCTCTTGCGGCGGATCTATCCGCAGGCATTATGGAGAATGAACCATCGTCAAAGGTCTGTCTATCTCACCTTTGACGATGGTCCTATTCCACAGGCAACGCCGTTCATACTTGACATCCTGGATGAATTCGGCATAAAGGCCACCTTTTTCATGGTAGGCGAGAACGCCGTCCGCCATCCGCATCTTCTGGACGAAGTCCGAAGGCGGGGCCATAGGGTAGGGAACCACAGCTACAACCATCTGGGTGGATTCCAGTCCTTCAGCGGGCAATACATAGCCAACGCACGGAAGGCAGAGGACATACTGCAGACAGGCAGGCTGTTCCGTCCCCCTCACGGATGGATGAGCCCCATACAATACCGCCGGATGCTTGCCGACTCGTGGCGCATAGTCATGTGGGACGTCCTCTCCAGGGACTACAACAGCAATGTCAGCCCTGCACAGGTGTTTGACAATGTCCGCAGGTACACCCGTCCCGGCAGCATCATAACATTCCATGACAGCCTAAAGAGTATCGACAAGCTCCGCATCATCCTCCCCGACATCATCACCTGGCTCAAATCCCAGGGCTATGATTTTGACCTCCTCTAATCCTTAAATCCTTAATTCCTTAAATCCTTAAATCTTTAAATCTTTAAATCCTTAAATCCATAATCCTCCCACCTGATATGCTCTCACCCTATCTCAAACAGGAAACCGTCGAAGCAGGTTGCGACGAAGCAGGACGCGGATGCCTTGCAGGTCCAGTCTTTGCCGCTGCAGTAATTCTGCCGCCTGACATTTGCGACAGATGTCCTGACCTGGCAATGGGACTGAATGACTCCAAGCAGCTGAGCGAGAAGCAGCGATATGCGCTGCGCGAACTGATCGAGGGCAATGCATCCGCATGGGCTATAGGTATGATGGACAACCATGAGATAGACAAGTACAATATCCTGCGCTCCAGCATAATGTCCATGCATCGGGCCTTGGATAAGCTTGCCATACAGCCCCGGCACATCATTGTCGACGGCAACCGTTTCCTTTCATGGCGCGGGGATGTACCTTACACCACCGTTGTCAAGGGCGACGGCAAATATATGAGCATTGCCGCAGCCAGCATACTGGCCAAGACCTACCGTGACGACTTCATGCTGGACATACACCGGCAATATCCGATGTATGGATGGAACAGGAATAAGGGATACCCTACCAAGGAGCACCGCGATGCCATCCGGCAGTACGGCACTACACCTTACCACCGCATGACTTTCAATCTGCTGGGCGAGAGTCCCCAGATGGAGTTTGACTTCTGACCCGCCCTGCGGTCGGGGTGCTGGTCTTTATTCAGTAAAAATAGTGAGGAACAAACCAGTAGGCAATCCTGTTAAGTACCGGAATGCCGTCGTTGACGCGCTCCAGCAGGATGTATTTCTCCAGTCCTTCGACAGACAGGCATACAAGCTCGTCTGTGAGCCAGATGGGTTTGGTCGGAACGACTGATACATTGTCGGTAAATGAACCGTCAGCAAGGTATTTGATTGCGTTGAACTGTCCGATGATGGTAAGTTCGGTGTCCAGGGTCAGTAGCCAGTGAGTGGGGGTAAAAACGTAGAATCTCTTGTTGAACGAAGGGCTTTTGGGATATTCGTTCCTGACTGAATCAATTTCGCTCTTGTTCAGGGATAATGCAGTGCCCAGGGTGCGCCATGTTCCTATGATGCGGTTCTTCTTGTCCGGTTTCTGCAATTTCGTTATTGCGTCAAAGATGATTTTTCCGTCCTGGGAGAATTTTCCTGCCTGATATTTTTCAATACACCATTCGTTTGGTACATAGTATGGGAACAGCTTGTGGTATCCGGCTTCTTCCCTGACCCACCATTTCAGTGTGAATCCCTTTTTGCTGCTGTCGTATATCAGGTCGGATTTGTCTGCTTGATATGCGGGGGTGGCACCGGTGTAGTTGTACACCTTGTTCCGGCTGAAATTGAACCAGTGCGTGGCATTGTCCACAACAATGTTGAGCGTGATGCTGTCCGTGCACACCTTGTACTGGTCCTTGCAGTCAGTTACCGTAGCTTTTGAGCTCTGTACCGATGTCAGTTTGTAGATGCCGCGCGGATTGCCTTTCTGACACATGCCGGATTGCGGTGCAAAGGCCATAGTCGCGGTGACAGCCGCTATTATCATGGATTTCATTATTTTCATATTCTTCCTATTTTATATTATATATGATACACAATTTTGCGTTGTAAAAGTAGGAAAAATCATTTGATTTTACAAAATATTGCGGAGGGATTTGAGGATTCAGAATAAAAAACTCAATGTGTTAAATAAGGTTAATGTCTTGTCTTATGTATTTATTGTGTCGGACTTTGGACACATGACTGCTGTATCTTTGCGGTGGAATTAAACTTTAACACAAATCGTTACTATGAAAACCGAAGTATTAAACTCAGTAAAAATTAACGTTATGTCCAGTGTTTCAATCCGCGAGCAACTGTTGTCAAGCAACGTTGTTTTGGCACTTGCCGCATTCTTTGGCAAGATTCTGGAGGAGGAGGTTTCGCCTGTTCAGGCACTATACATTCTGAATATAGCGCTGTCCTTTACTATGTTGATTCTGTTGTCGGGTTGCGGACTTTTGATTTTGTGTCCCGTTGGCCTGTGGTTTGCCGCAGCAGTATATCAGTGCCTTGATTCAGGTATTTCACTCTCGGACGAGAATGAGTAGTCACCTGTTTTCAAATACAAAGGCCCGGGCGTTTCCGCTCGGGCCTTCTTGTTGTATATGATTACTTTTTTACTTGTTCAGCGTCCAAGTCGAACCGTCCTTGGTGTCCTTGACCTCGAATCCCAATGCAGCCAGGTCGTCGCGGATCTTGTCGCTCAGCGCCCAGTTCTTTTCAGCCTTTGCCTGATTGCGCTGCTCCAGGACCATATCAACGACAGCACCGTATGCTTCTTCACGTGCCTTGTTGCTGTTGCCTGTTTCCTCGGTGAGACCCAGTATGTCAAATGCAAATGTATGGAACATCTCTGCCAGCGCCGCAGCAACCTCAGCAGTTATGCTTGCCTTCTTGTCAGTCACCGTATTTATTATACGGCATGCGTCAAACAGATGGCTTATAACCATCGGGCTTGCCAGATCGTCGTTCATGGCCTCGTAGCACTTTTCGCGCAGTTCGTCTACGGTCTTCATCTCGACCTGCGGCTGACCCTTGACCTTCTGTCCCTCAGCCAGTCGCTTTATGGC
Source organism: uncultured Prevotellaceae bacterium (assembly GCA_900313335.1). Taxonomy (GTDB): domain Bacteria; phylum Bacteroidota; class Bacteroidia; order Bacteroidales; family Bacteroidaceae; genus Physcousia. The sequence continues at coordinate 4,588 of OMQX01000013.1, read as the reverse complement.
CTTCCAGCCCTCCATCAGGCGGGCCAGACCCTTTTCTGCACTCTGCAGTGCCTCGTTCGAGAAGTCCACCGTGCTGCGGTAGTGGGCCTGAAGGATAAAGAAGCGTATTGTCATTGGGCTGTAGCCACGTTCCAGACGCTCGTGCTCACCGGCAAAGAACTGCGGCAGAGTAATGAAGTTGTTGTACGACTTGCCCATCTTCTTGCCGTCGATGGTTATCATGTTGTTGTGCATCCAGTAGTGCACCATCTGCTTGCCCTGCGAAGCTACCGACTGTGCAATCTCACATTCGTGGTGAGGGAATACCAGGTCCAGACCTCCGCCGTGGATGTCAAACTCCTCGCCCAGATACTTGCGTCCCATTGCAGTACATTCGCAGTGCCATCCCGGGAAACCCTCGCTCCACGGGCTTGGCCAGTGCATTATATGTTCCGGCATAGCCTTTTTCCACAGGGCAAAGTCAGCCTGGTTGCGTTTCTCGCCCACGCCTGCCAACTCGCGGCTGGCATCCTTGATGTTCTCCAGCGTACGGCCGCTCAGAATACCATACCTGTGGTCCTGGTTGTATCTCTCCACATCGAAATAGATACTGCCGTTGCTCTCGTAGGCATAGCCGTTATCCATGATCTGACGCACCAGCGCCTGCTGCTCGATGATATGTCCCGTAGCCTGTGGCTCGATGCTTGGCGGCAGGCAGTTCAGCTCCTTCATTGCATCATGGAACCTGTTGGAGTAGTACTGTGCCACCTCCATAGGCTCCAGCTGCTCCAGGCGGGCCTTCTTTGCAATCTTGTCCTCGCCCTCGTCGGCATCGTGCTCCAGATGGCCCACGTCCGTAATGTTGCGCACATAGCGCACCTTGTAGCCGATATGCTGCAGATAGCGGAACAGCAGGTCGAAGGTTATTGCAGGTCGGGCATGCCCCAGATGAGCGTCGCCGTACACGGTCGGACCGCATACATACATGCCTACACGACCTGGAGTTATAGGCTTGAACAGTTCTTTCTGACGTGTCAGAGTGTTATAGATAAACAATGGTTGCATAATGATATTTAAATTTACTGCGCACAAAGATAGGTTTTTTTGTGACAAATTGTACGGATTTTCTTGGAGAATTGCCCAATAGAATATATCTTTGCCTGAAAATCAGCGTAATTTCAGGTTTATGTCTGCAACAATCAGGTTTCAGGTAGTTGGCGAGGCCTTCAGAAGAAAGGCCGTTCAAGTACCTAATCGCGAGGATCGTCCCAGCGAGTTTTTTGCCAAATATGTGTTCAACCGCAGGAAAATGTCCCAATACCTTCCTACCGATGTCTATAACAAGATGTGCGATGTTATGGACAACGGCACCAAGCTGGACATGGATACCGCAGATGCCGTTGCCGAGGGAATGAAGAAATGGGCAATGGAGCTGGGCGTCACACACTGTACACACTGGTTCCAGCCACTTACCGAAGGTACTGCCGAGAAGCACGACGGCTTTGTGGAGCATGACGGTCAGGGCGGTATGATCGAGGAGTTTACCGGCAAGCAGCTTGTACAGCAGGAACCCGACGCATCCAGTTTTCCCAATGGCGGCATCCGCTCCACCTTCGAGGCACGCGGCTACAGCGCATGGGACCCCGCCAGCCCCGTCTTCGTCATAGGCGACACCCTGCATATCCCGACAATCTTCATCTCGTACACCGGCGAGGCACTCGACTACAAGGCCCCGTTGAAGAAATCCCTTCAGGCCGTTGACCGCGCAGCAACCGACGTCTGCAGATATTTCTACCCCGATGTCAGGAAGGTCATTACCAACCTGGGATGGGAGCAGGAATATTTCCTCGTTGACGAAGGACTGTATGCAGCACGCCCCGACCTCGTCATGACCGGACGCACCCTCATGGGACACGACAGCGCCAAGAACCAGCAGATGGACGACCATTACCTCGGTTCCATCCCGTCACGCGTCGCAGCCTTCATGAAGGATTTGGAGATACAGGCCCTGGAACTGGGCATACCTTGCAAGACCCGCCATAACGAGGTCGCACCTAACCAGTTCGAGTTTGCCCCCATCTTCGAGGAAGCCAACATCGCAGTTGACCACAATATGCTGTTCATGGGACTCATGAAGAGCGTTGCCCGCAAGCACGCCTTCCGTTGCCTGCTGCACGAGAAGCCCTTTGCCGGCATCAACGGATCGGGAAAGCATAACAACTGGTCCCTGATGACCAATACAGGTATTGCCCTGCATCAGCCCGGCAAGACACCACTGGACAACCTGCGCTTCATAACCTTCATCGTCGAGACGCTGATGGCCGTTTACAAGCACAATGCCCTGCTCAAGGCCAGCATCATAAGCGCATCCAATGCACACCGCCTGGGAGCCAACGAGGCACCCCCGCTCATCGTCAGCACCTTCCTGGGAAGCCAGCTGGATCAGGTCCTTGCCCAGTTGGAGGCAAGCGAGGGACATCAGGACATCCACCTGAGCCCCAAGCAGGCCCTCAGCCTGGACATCCCCCAGATACCGCAGCTGATGCTCGACAATACCGACCGTAACCGCACCAGCCCCTTTGCATTCACCGGCAACCGATTCGAGTTCCGCGCCGTAGGCTCGCAGCAGAACTGCGCCGCAGCACTGATAGTCCTCAATACCGCCGTTGCACAGGCCCTGACCGATTTCAAGGAGCGCGTGGACGCCAACATAGCATCCGGTATGGAGACCACCAAGGCCATCCTCACCGTACTGCGTCAGGACATCAAGACCTGCAAGCCAATACACTTCGACGGCAACGGATACAGCGAGGAATGGAGACAGGAAGCAGCAAGACGCGGCCTCGACACACAGACATCCGTGCCCTACATCCTGGACCGCTACCTGCATCCCGATACCATCGAGATGTTTGCCCGTATGAACGTGATGAATCAGGCAGAGCTGCATGCCCGCACCGAGATCAAGCTGGAGACCTACTACAAGAAGATCCAGATCGAGGCACGCGTCTTTGCCGACCTATGCCTCAACCACATACTGCCCACAGCATACAGGTACCAGAAGACCCTCATCAGCAACGTATACAAGATGAACGGCATCTTCCCGCCCCAGGAAGCAAAGGAACTCAATGCCGACAACCTGCAGCTGATACGTACCATCAGCCGCCATTGCACCATCATAACCCAGAAGACCGAGGATATGCGTCAGGCCCGCAAGGCAGCCAACACACTGGACACCCCCCGCGAGAAAGCCATTGCATACTACGATACCGTAGCTCCCCTGCTTCAGGAGATCAGATACCACGTAGACAAGCTGGAACTGATTGTCGACGACGAGCTGTGGCCGTTGCCCAAGTACCGCGAACTGCTGTTTATACACTAAAAATCCTATAATCCATAACGGCTCAAGGAACGTCGCCCATAACAATATTCTGGCACACCCCCGCTTCCGGTATCGCGGCAAGGAAAGCTATGACAGCCACCATTGCCATAGATTTCAGTGTTTTCATTTTATATACAATTAGGAAAAATGTTATTTTCTTGATTGTTATTTGCTATTGGTACGTTCCCATTTATCTCTAATTGGCTCTCTCATATATCAATTTTTTATCCTGATTGGCACTTTTGACAGCAAAAGGCAATAAAGTGCCGTCTTGCACTATATCAACAGGGCGGTTGAGCAATTTTTCCAAATCGCAAATCATAGATGCATGTTTTAGAAGACTTACCCTTGCTTTGTCGTCATAGATTACAAGCAAGTCCACATCGCTGTCAGGCCGTTCCTCTCCACGAGAGAAAGACCCAAAAAGCCAAGCTCTCAAGACTGGCTGCGTCTTGAAATACTCCGCTATCTTTTTTGTCATAGCCTCTGTACTCATAAGCAAGATTTTGAGCAATCTGCTCTACAAATATATGATTATTTCGGATTGCGAGCAAGTTTTCAGCTTTTTTTTAGCTTAAGTAGGTTTTTGTTAATTTTGTAATCTTATAATTTTCGTTTCGTTATAAAACCATGTGGTTTCGTCAAGAAATCGCAGTAATCTATTTCATTTTTTTCATTTGATGTCTTTTTTATCAGTTAATTTTGTATCTTTGCGACACAAAATATGTGAAAAAGGCTGTATAGTCAGCAAGGTGTAAATGACATTCCTTGACGGAGTTTTCCATCATGATTGCATTACACGCCTTTCCGCTTGTAATGCACGGTTAACAGCTCAAGGAATTTCACAATCCATAAGTACCCCCCCCCAACCGAGGTTATAACAGCCTAATTACCAACATCTTATTAAACACACCATTCGGGACAGTAAACACTGCCCCTTGTGTCGTTGTGCCTAATTTGTAGCAAGAAAGAAATAACAAAAACACATAAACTATGAAAAAACTATTTACTTTACTCACGATGCTGATTTTAGGCATTAGTGGAATGTGGGGACAAACGAGCACAGCAACCTGCTATGTTGTAAATGGACGCACTTCAGCCTCAGATCTGAAAGCAGGTAAGAAGTACATGATTTGGCATTCTGGAGAACAACAGTTCATAGGCGTATCAGAATCTAACTATGTAAACCGCCAATGCAAAATAACTAGTGCGTACAGCACCATGAATACC
>OMQX01000128.1 GCA_900313335.1 uncultured Prevotellaceae bacterium | reverse complement strand
CGACAGCAGCCGGTTCACATATTCTATGTTTCCCTCGCTTATCATGAATTCGCCAGTGGATATATCCAGGAAGCTCACACCGCAAACACCCTTTCCGAAATGCACCGCCGCCAGGAAATTGTTCTCGCGCCCGTCCAGCACCGTATCCTGCATGGCTACGCCCGGTGTCACCAGTTCCGTAATACCCCTCTTTACCAGTGTCTTTGTCAGCTTCGGGTCCTCCAGCTGGTCACAGATGGCAACACGCCGTCCTGCACGTACCAGCTTTGGCAGATATGTGTCCAGGGCATGATACGGGAACCCCGCCATTTCCATTTGCGAAGCACCGCCAGCCCCGTTGTTGCGCCTTGTCAGCGTAATTCCCAGGATCTCCGATGCAATAACGGCGTCGTCCGAGTATGTTTCATAGAAATCACCGCAGCGGAACAGCAGCAGGGCCTCGGGATGCTTGGCCTTCAGGTCATAGAACTGCTGCATCATTGGTGTAAGCTTTTCTTTAGCCATCTTGATGTACTGTTAGGTCTTAATCAGTGCTAAAGGTACGAATTAGACAGGGAATAACAAAATATTATCTGTATAAAAAAGACAAAGGCACCGGTTCTGCTGAACCTGATGCCTCACTTTCTAAACAAACTTAACCTAATCTAATGTATGTCTAAACCTAAACAACCTTTTTCTGGTGCAAAGGTAAGGCGCTAATCCCCAACGTACAAAATCTGCAGATATGATTTGTCCGTTTTTTGCCGTTTTATTGACTTATATCAAAGCCGTTTGATGTATATCAAAGAAAAAAGTGTACCTTTGTGCGCGAAAATAAACAATATATCAGATAAATGAGAGACTACAATTTCAGCGAGATTGAAAAAAAATGGCAGGCACGTTGGGTCCAGGACAAGACATACCGTGTCGTTGAAGACGAAAAGCACCGGAAGTTCTATATCCTCAACATGTTTCCCTATCCCAGCGGAGCAGGACTGCATGTAGGACACCCCCTGGGATACATAGCCAGCGACATATATGCACGCTTCAAGCGCCAGCAGGGTTTCAACGTACTCAACCCCATGGGCTACGATTCATACGGTCTGCCAGCTGAGCAGTATAACCTTCGAGAACATCGACCGCTACCGCAGCCAGCTGGACAAGATAGGCTTCAGCTTCGACTGGGACCGCGAGGTACGCACCTGCGACCCCGATTACTACAAGTGGACACAGTGGGCATTCCAGAAGATGTTCAACTCATATTTCGACGAGGAACTGCAGAAGGCACAGCCCATAGAGAAGCTCATAGACAAGTTCAGGAGCCAAGGCACATGGCCAGCAGACGAGAAGGCACAGAGCGACCTGCTCATGAACTACCGCCTTGCTTTCCTTGGCGAGACAATGGTCAACTGGTGTCCCAAGCTCGGTACCGTACTTGCCAATGACGAGGTAGTCGAGGGAGTCAGCGTTCGTGGCGGCTATCCCGTGGAGCAGAAGAAGATGCGCCAGTGGTGCCTGCGTATCAGCGCCTACAGCCAGCGCCTGCTGGACGGCCTGGACACAATACAGTGGAGCGAGTCCATCAAGGAGACCCAGAGGAACTGGATTGGTCGCAGCGAGGGTACCGAGGTTGAGTTCCGTGTTGCCGACAGTAACGAGTCCTTCACCATCTTCACCACCCGAGCCGATACAATGTTCGGAGTCACCTTCATGGTCCTGGCTCCCGAGAGCGAGCTGGTAGCCAAGCTTACCACTCCAGCACAGAAAGCCGAGGTCGACAAGTATCTCGCATACGTCAAGAGCCGCACAGAGCGCGAGCGTATGATAGACCATACCGTTACAGGCGTCTTCTCAGGCTCCTATGCCGTCAATCCCTTTACAGGCGAGAAGAACCCTATATGGATTAGCGAATACGTACTGGCAGGCTACGGTACAGGCGCAATCATGGCAGTACCCGCACACGACAGCCGCGACTATGCATTCGCACGCCATTTCAACCTGCCCATCATACCCCTTATCGAGGGCGCTGATGTCAGTCAGGAATCATACGATGCCAAGGAAGGCATTGTAAGCAACTCCCCCGCACAGGGCAAGACCTCCGTCATGTACGGCGGCGAGAGCCTTGTCCTCAACGGCATGACCGTCAAGGAGGCAATAGCAGCCACCAAGGATTTTGTGGAGAAGCACAACATAGGCCGCGTCAAGGTCAACTACCGCCTGCGCGATGCCATCTTCAGCCGCCAGCGCTACTGGGGCGAGCCCTTCCCCGTATACTACAGGAACGGCATTGCCACCATGATACCCGAGGAATGCCTCCCCGTACAGCTTCCCAAGGTAGACAATTTCCTGCCCACCGAATCCGGAGAGCCCCCATTGGGCAACGCACAGCTGTGGGCATGGGACGAGGCCAACAGGAAGATAGTCGACAAGTCCCTCATTGACGAAAAGACCGTCTTCCCCATAGAGCTATATACAATGCCGGGCTTCGCAGGTTCCAGCGCATACTACCTGCGCTATATGGATCCCCACAACGAAAAGGCCCTTCTCAGCGAGCAGGCAGCACAGTACTGGCAGAACGTCGACCTGTACGTAGGCGGTTCCGAGCACGCTACCGGCCACCTTATCTATTCCCGTTTCTGGAACAAGTTCCTCTTCGACCTCGGTGTCAGCAAGAAGGACGAGCCATTCCAGAAGCTCATCAACCAGGGCATGATACAGGGCCGCAGCAATTTCGTATACCGCATCAAGGATACCAATACCTTCGTCTCACTCGGTCTCAAGGATCAGTACGACACAACCCCCATCCATGTCGATGTCAATATCGTCAAGAACGACGTACTCGACACCGAGGCCTTCAGGGCATGGCGTCCCGAATACGCAGATGCTGATTTCATCTTCGAGGACGGCCGTTATATCTGCGGCTGGGCTATCGAGAAGATGTCCAAGTCCATGTTCAACGTCGTCAATCCCGATATGATCGTGGAGCGTTACGGTGCAGACACCCTGCGCCTCTACGAGATGTTCCTCGGTCCTGTCGAGCAGTCGAAGCCATGGGATACAAACGGTATAGACGGCTGTCACCGCTTCCTCAAGAAACTGTGGCAGCTATTCTGGGACAAGGACGGCAACCTGCAGGTACAGGACACAGCACCTACTCCAGACAACCTCAAGACCCTGCACAAGCTTATCAAGAAGGTTACCGCAGACATCGGGACATTCAGCTACAACACCAGCATCTCGGCATTCATGGTTGCCACCACCGAGCTTGCCAGCCAGAAATGCCGCAGCCTTCAGGTCCTGGACAAGGTAGTGGCACTGATAGCACCTTTCGCACCGCATATTGCCGAGGAGCTCTGGCACGCCATAGGCAATCAGACCTCGGTCTGCGATGCCCCATGGCCCGTCTTTGACGAGAAATACCTCGTCGAGAGCAGCGTGCGCCTCGGAGTACAGTTCAACGGCAAGGTACGTTTCGACATGGAGTTCCCCGCAGATGCCACTCCCCAGCAGATGACCGACATGGCACTCTCAGCACCCGAGGCGGCAAAATACCTCCAGGGAATGCAGGTTGTCAAGACCATTGCCGTACCCAAGCGCATCGTAAACATCGTTGTCAAGCCCCAGGCCTGAACATTATCGTATTAAAGATTCCTGCTATATGACAAACAAGAGAATCCATCGCGAGGATATCAGGAGACACAAGGAAGATTTCAAGAGGCGGCTCAGGAACGCCCATATTCTCGATTTCATCAAGGATATGCTCTTCATCAACATCGGTATGGGCATCTACGGCCTTGGCTGGGCAATCTTCATGCTGCCCAACAAGATCGTGACAGGTGGCGGAGCCGGTGTTGCAGCCATCGTCCAGTATGCAACAGGCTTCCCCATGCAGTACACCCTGCTCATCGTCAACGGGCTGCTGCTTCTTATCGCCTGGTGGCAGCTGGGAAGCAAGTTTACCCTCAAGACCCTGTATGCCGTGCTCTCCCTTACCTTCTATCTGGACATCTGCCAGAGGATAGTCGGCATGGACCCCGAGCTTGCCCGCGGTATCCTGGGTGAGCACCAGGAGGTCGCCATGTCCTGCATACTCGGTGCCGTGTTGAACGGCATAGGCATAGGCATGGTCTTCATGAGCGGCGGCTGCAGCGGCGGCTGGGATATCGTTGCCAGTGTCATCAACAAGTACAAGAACGTCTCCATCGGACGCGTACTCCTCTACCTCGACCTCATCGTCATAGGCAGCAGCTATTTCCTGTGGAACAGCTGGCAGACCGTGGTATACGGCTACATAACACTGGTAGTGTACACCTTTGCCCTGGATGTCATGATAAACTCCAGCAAGCAGGACATCCAGTTCACCATTTATACCAAGGAATATGACGACATCGTACGTGCCATACGCGAGAACACAGGCCACACCTGTACCCTCATACACGGCGAGGGCGGATACAGTCACGAGGCAGCCCGCGTCGTCGTAACCGTCGTACACAAGAACGAACAGGTACACATGCTCCGCCTTATACGCGATACCGATCCCGATGCCTTTGTAACATTCCATCGCGTCGAGGGCGCATTCGGCAAGGGCTTCAACGTAAAGACAATTACTCCCGAGGAGTATTTCGAGAGACTCCCCGAGGTTATCGATAAAATGGGTCAGCCGCTCGGCGACGCTTCGGCGGTCGCTTTCTCAATCGGCTGCAAGGCTGTGCGCGAGCACGCAAAGGTCGTTTATTCGGGAGAGGGTATCGACGAATTCTTCGGCGGCTACAACGCTCACAAGCGCCACATTCCCGCCGAATGGACATACCTCACCTGTTCGCACATTATGTCGGGCGACGTTGTAAAGAGCCTTATGCGTGACTTTGACGAGACCGTCAAGCCCGAGGACCCTGTAAAGGAGCTCTGGGACGCCGTAAAGGGCGACGACGAGCTCGCTCAGAAGCTCACCGTAGACATTTCCCTTTGGCTTGAGGGCGACATCTACCTCAACACCGACCGCACCTCGACAGCCTGCGGCGTGGAGCTTCACACTCCGTTCAGCGACCTGAGACTTTTCAACGTCGCGGCGAAAATCCCCGCAGAGTACAAGTTTATGAACGACCAGAACAAGTACGCCTTCCGCAAGGCGGCAAGCTCTCTGCTACCCGACGAGGTCGCCTTCCGCAAAAAGGTCGGCTTCCCTGTTCCCGTAAGGTGCTGGCTCGGCGACAGCCGCTACAACGGCGATGTCGAAAAGCGTCTCTTCTCCGAAACGTCCAAAAAATTCTTCAACGAGGACGCGATAAAGGAGCTCTGGACAAGCTTCACGGGCGGCGAGGCTCTGCTCTGGAACCGCGTTTACGCACTCTATGCTTTCCTGCTCTGGTACGACTTAAAATTCTGATAATAATTCCCACAACGGGGCGGTTAATCCGCAATATCATTTAGTTAAGAAACAAGACACTCACGAAAAGTGGGTGCCTT
>OMQX01000171.1 GCA_900313335.1 uncultured Prevotellaceae bacterium | reverse complement strand
CCTCCAACGGCGGGACGCCGTCGCTACCCTGAAAAAATACTATAGCTCCATCTTGCTCTTTTGCACAACATTCCATGCAAAACCGTCCTCCGTCGGCTCAACAATCATCATTTTTATACCTTATTTAATAAATAAAAACTGGAAAAATCCCCCTTTGGCTGTAATTTTATATGATTTGACACGTTTCCTTCATGGATGCTTCCGCCGAGAAAGACATGCGCTCGCGCCGCCTTGCCATGCCAGTCTCCGGGGGATGCTTCCGCAACCAGTATTTTCGCCATGCCCCTTAACGACGACCTGCAAAAACACATAGCCTCCCTGGCCGGCCCCGAAGCGTGGGAAGCCGGATTGAAACTCTTTCTGGACAATGCCGTTCTTGAATCGCAGCACACGCCCAAATCCATCATCGTCAGGCTCGCGAACGACCGTGGGCGTTTCGAGCAAGTATCCGTCGCCATCCGCGCCAACCAGCTTGTCTGCCGCTGTACTCTCGGTGTTGTATATAACACGCTCTTCGCCGGGTACAAAGGTATAAATGCAGACATACCCCGGAGATTGCCTGCGGTCGGTGACGAAATAACCGATATTGTGATATTCGTCAACCATGTACAGATAGTCGTTCGCAGTCGAGTTAAAGGGCATTCCGATATTCTCTGGAGCAAGAAACGTCTTGGTGTCGGTATCATATCTGGTCATGAAGATATCATAGCCACCCAGGCTCTTTGGCCCCTGTGCGGCATAATACAAGGTAGTACCGTCGGTTAGCATGAAGGGGTAGTTCTGGTTCTCGTCCTCAGGAAGTCCCTCCAAAGGCATGGACTCGGACCACTTGCCGTCAATCATGTCGCTTTTGTACAGGCGGAACTCTCCCGGCTTTGTCTGTCGGGCATAAACCAGATGCGTCCCCAGTTGCGATACGAAAGCCGTATTGTACATGCTGTCGCGTGTGGACAGTGCCGAATCTACGGTCAGAACCCTTCCGCTCTCCATGCTCAGGTTCAGGTGTTCAAGCAGCTGTGCACGCGGTACAACCAGCGAGTCAATAATCATTACCTGTTCGACAGCCTTCAGCTTTCTATTATACAATTCGCTCTCCTGAGCCATGATGCCCAGGAAAGGAATTATACCAATAATGAATATTGTGATTTTCTTCATAACCAATACATTACCATTAGTTACCTAATGTTTTACTTTGACAGCTTCTCGTGCATTGCTGCAGCTGCACGGCGTCCGTCACCCATAGCCAGGATTACCGTTGCACCACCGCGAACGATGTCACCGCCTGCATACAGCATGGAGTGTGAAGACTGCATATCCTCGCCAACAGCAATCGTGTTCTTGCGGCCAAGCTCCAGGCCCTCCACGCTCTTTGGAACCAGAGGATTAGGACTTACACCTACCGCAACTACAACCTGGTCGCAGTCAATGGTGATGCGCTTGCCGGTATCAACAGGCGAACGACGTCCTGACTCATCCGGCTCACCCAGTTCCATCACAGCCAGTACGGCAGCCTTGACGGCACCGTTCTCGTCTGCAAGATATTCAACAGGGTTGTGCAAGGTCTTGAACTCGATACCCTCCTCCTTGGCATGCTTCACCTCCTCGGCTCGGGCAGGAAGCTCAGCTTCGGAACGGCGGTATACCAGTGTTACGTTGGCACCCAGGCGCTTTGCAGTACGTACCGAGTCCATGGCAGTATTACCGCCACCGACTACCATTACGTTCCTGCCCAGGTTAATAGGCGTGTCAGTCAGCGGGTTGGCAGCATCCATCAGGTTCACGCGAGTCAGGTACTCGTTGGACGACATGATGTTAATCAGGTTCTCGCCTGGGATATTCATAAAGTTTGGCAGACCTGCACCGCTTGCCACGAAGATACCCTTGAAGCCGTTAGCCTCCAGTTCCTGTATGCTTATCGTCTTGCCGATGATAACGTCTGTCTGGAAATGAACACCCATCTTGGCAAGGTTCTCAATCTCGACATCCACGATGGCATTCGGCAGACGGAATTCGGGTATTCCGTATTTCAGTACACCGCCAATCTCATGCAGAGCCTCGAATACATATACGTCGTAGCCCCTCTTCACCATATCGCCTGCGAACGAAAGACCTGCAGGGCCCGAACCTACAACGGCAATCTTGATTCCGTTTGCAGGCTCTACGTCAGGCAGGGACATATTGCCGCTCTGACGCTCGTAGTCGGCAGCAAAGCGCTCCAGATAACCTATGGCAACAGCCGGCTCGTTCATCTTCAGGTGTATGCACTTGCTCTCGCACTGCTTCTCCTGAGGACATACACGACCACATACGGCAGGCAGGGCAGATGTATTCTTCAGCACCTTGGCAGCAGCCAGGAACTGACCGCGCTCGATGTTCTTGATGAACGACGGGATATTGATGTTAACGGGACAACCCTCGACACATGTAGGCTTCGCACAGTCAAGACAACGCT
>OMQX01000015.1 GCA_900313335.1 uncultured Prevotellaceae bacterium | reverse complement strand
ATTCTCAGCAACCGTTTCCGGTAAGGCAGGCACAGTACCTCACCTGACTGGCGCAGAAGGATATACCCTGAGCGAAGAGGTTTGGGATGGTTCGACATTGACCGCAAAGATTACCTTCCCATTCCCGACATCTTCTGACCAAGTCAAGAATCCTACCTGTATCCAATCTGCACTTGGAGAGTCTAAGTGGCGTGCAAACTCGTCAGGATATCTGAAAGCAAACAACAAAGCAAATACAAATCCAAGCTACTCTAACCAAGACAGGTGGAACTGGTATATCTATCCCAGCTTGAGCGAGGACGGCGTATTCTCATTCCAGATATACAATGTCGGTGTCGAAAAATATATTCCAACAATAACAACAACTAATCTTAATACGGAAACAGCATTGAGTGACGAACCTGGTTCATACCAATTCAGGCAGGTACGTACCGACCAGGCAGGTTTCTATCAGGAATCCACAGGTAAATTCCTGACCATAAATACAAGCGGAACGAACCAGAACATCTGGCTATGGACTGCAGGTGGCGGTCACATGGGTTCTACTATGTCTTTCCCCGATGCCATAGTTATTACTCTCGAGGAGATGCAGGCTAAGTTGGCAGCACTGGCCAACACCACCAAATTCGAATTGGTTGAAGGTGCGACTGTCATTTCTCCGAGCGAGTATGCTGCTCCAAGCGAAATAAATGCGGCTATCGATGCAGCCAACCAGGTAGATAGCAATGATGGTATTGCCATTGAGAACTTCCTGTCCAGCGATGATGCCAATAAGATTAAGCAGTTTAACAATGCAAGCACATCCTATGGCGCACCACTTACCACAAATTATGTTGCAAAGGCTGGTTATAACACAATTATCCTGCCTGTCAACTGGACCATACCAGAAAACTGGAAAGTATATTCTTGTGCTGAAACAGAAGGCAATGTCTTGACTCTTGTTGAGAAATCTACAGCAACAAAGAACAGACCATACATAATAAAAACTGAGGATAACGAAACATTCCAGTTCATTGGATACAGTAATGGTGCAGATACGGAGAACGTACAGACCTATGGTATCCTGGCTGGTGCAAACTTTGCAACAAGCGCTCCTGCTGATGCATACGTATTCAATGGCACAGACCGTTTCAACAAAGTATACGAGGAGACAGAAATCGCAGCAAACAACTGCTGGATTACTCTTGACAGCAAGGCTGCATACTTGTTATTTGAGGCAGAGCCGACTCCTGAGATTCCTACTGCCAAGATGCGCATTACATCTGCTGGCTGGGCTACATTCTATGCTACCTTCGCAGTTGACATACCTGCTGGCGTCAAGGCCTACACAGGCGAAATGCAGGAGGGTTGGATTCGCATGAACGAGCTGACCAATGGTTATATTCCTGCTAATACAGGCGTGGTTGTTGAGCTCGTTGAGGGCGAGCCGTTTGAAGCAGACTTAGAGCCAAAGAATCCTCAGCCAAACGAAGCTGCTGTTGCTTCTTGCTACACCGGCAACATCTATGACTACAATATCACAGTAGAGACAGGTGACTACCTGCTGCAGAAGCAGAATGATGTTGTTGGCTGGTACAAGGTAATGGCTGACGGCTTCACCCTGGCTCCAAACCGCTGCTATCTGGCTAAGGGCAGCGTTCCCGAGCCTAACCAGTCACGTTCATTCTTCGGCTTTGCTCCTGACGATGCAACTGGTATCAACAGCATTGCTACCGAGGCCAAGACCAAGGCTGACGGCAAGTACATGGTTAACGGCCAGATTGTAGTTGTCAAGGCTGGTAAGGCTTACTACATGAATGGCACTGAGGTAAAGTAAGCAACTGACTGGAAATATAATAATCTGACAAAACAGAGAGAACATCACGCCGTGTTCTCTCTGTTTTTTTGACAGCAGGGCTATGTAAGCTGACCAGTATGGCTAATCCTTTTTACATCGGAAACGTAAGATAATAATCTGTTGGATTGATTATATTACAGAAAAACACTATCTTTGTAGTAAAAGTTGCATAAGATATGAATACCAACCAAGAAAAGAAATCCATGTTCCGCTACCAAGGACACAACTACCTTATTCCGTTCCTGCTCATAAGCAGTCTGTTTTTCATGTGGGGTTTTGCCCACGGAATACTGGAAGTGCTTAATCCTCACTTTCAGGAATCCTTCCTGATTAGCAAGACCATGTCTGCCCTTACCCAGGCGGCAGTTTACGGAGCCTATTTCCTAATGGCGTTACCTGCAGGATGGATAATACGAAAATGGGGCTATCGCCGTGGCGTCATTACAGGACTGGTGCTCTTCGGCATCGGTTCCCTTATGTTTATCCCTGGTTCACACATTAACAGTTTCTACTTTTTTGTATTCAGTCTCTTTATACTCGGTTGCGGCCTGACATGTCTGGAGACAAGCGCCAACCCCTACACAACAGTCTTGGGCGATCCCGACAAGGCTGAGAGCCGCATCAACCTGTCACAGAGCCTGAACGGCATCGGTTGGATAGTGGGACCGCTTGTCGGGGGACAGCTACTGTTCACCGGAGTGGATATCTCCATTCCTTATACAGTTGTCGGAATATTCGTATTGGCAGTAGCATTTGTATTCTCCTTCATCAAACTCCCTGACCCCAGGCGTGCATACGAAGCAGACGCCCAACAGAAGACCGCCGAGGTTGAAATCAGTACGCTGGCATTTGCTATGGGTATGATTACCCTTTTCCTCTACGTTGCTGCACAGACCGGCGTCAACAGCTTCTTCATAAACTATGCCACAGAAACAATACACATTCCCAGCAAGACTGCCTCTACCCTATTGGCATTCGGAGGCATGGGGCTATTCTTTGCAGGCAGGGTACTGGGCGGTATCATGATGAATTATATCAGACCCAGGTTTGTCTTGCTCGCCTGCAGCATACTTGCCTTTGTTGCCACCACAATCGTTATCAACTGCAGCGGCAATATTTCGCTTGCTGCATTCTGCGGACTGTATCTTGGAGAGAGTATTATGTTCCCCACAATCTTCTCCCTCGCATTGCGAGATGCCGGTACCAAGACCAAGCTCGCTTCCTCGCTACTTATTATGACAATCGTAGGCGGTGCCGTTGCACCTGTACTGATGGGCTACATTGCCGACAAGACACAAGACATGGCAATCGCATTCGTAATACCCCTGATCTGTTATGCAGTAATAGCTATCTACGCTGCAACGCGCAGAAAATAAACAGGCTCGACACCGATTAGGGTATATATATTAAATCTTATTCAAATGAAAAATTTCAAGTTATTCTTTTACATCGTCTGCATTCTGTTATCCGGCTCAACAGCCAATGCACAGCATATCATCCCGATGCCGCATAAGATGATGGCATGCGAGGGTTCCGTCAAGGTCAAGAAGCTGAAGAATGTCAGGTACGTTACTGATACAGGGATGGACAGCGAGGCATACCGGCTGGACATCTCGAAAAAAGGCGTGACCGTCACATCTGCTACGGATAAGGGGAAATACTATGCTGAGCAGACTCTGGAACAACTGGTTGAGGATTGTATGGACGGCAGCATTGCATGTATGCATATCGAGGACCGTCCACAATACGCATACCGCGGTTTCATGCTGGATGTAAGCCGTCATTTCTTTTCTGTCGAGGAACTGAAGAAACTGATTAACGTTATGGCCAGGTTCAAGATGAATGTATTTCACTGGCATCTGACCGACGATCACGGATGGAGGGCAGAGATTAAGAAATGGCCTAAGCTGACTACAGTGGGTTCGGTTCGTTCAAACAGCTGGGATACGGATTTCCACCTGGATTCACTGAATACGACTGAAACACAGAAATACTACACCGGTACAACTGCATACACTGGCAGGCAGTATGGACCCTACTACTATACTCAGGAAGAAATGAGGGATATTGTACATTACTGTGCAGAACGTCATATTGACGTGCTACCCGAGGTTGACATGCCTGGTCATTTCAAGGCCGCGATGGCAGCATATCCCGAATTCAGCTGTACTCCGGATGCAGAACACAAGGTATGGACAGAACGATGGGGTGTGAATGATGATGTCCTGAATGTAGGGAACCAGGCGGCAATCAACTTCGCAAAGGATATATTGGATGAGTTATGTGATATATTCCCCTACCCCTACATCCATATTGGTGGTGACGAATGTCCGACCAGTGCATGGGAGAAGAATGCCATGTGCCAGGAGAAATGCAGGAGACTGGGGTTGAAGCACGTGCGCGCCCTGCAGTCTGATTTCATAAAGGAAATTAGCAATCATGTACAGAAGAGGGGCAAGAAGATTATCTGCTGGAACGAAAGCGTTTCGGCCGAAGGTGCCGACCTGGAACTTATCAAACAGACGGGGGCCACGATATTCTGCTGGGTCGGATCGAAAGCAGCAGCAAAGAAGGCTATCGGCATGGGGCTGAATGTTGTGCTGAGCGAGATTCACGCCTCGGACGGCAGCTATTACATAAACCGTCGTCCAAGTGCAGAAAAGGGAGAGCCCACCGGTGCTGGTGCTGGTGATGATACTGTGGAGAAGACATATACCTACAATCCACTTCCCGAGGGGCTGAACGAAAACCAGCTGAAACAGGTTAATGGTGTACAGGCTACATTCTGGACCGAGTGGGTGAGCAGCAATGACTATCTGGAATACCTGACACTGCCAAAACTGATATGTATAGCCGAGGCAGGATGGACTGCACCATCACAGAAGAACTGGGAGAGTTTCCGGAATCGCCTGATGAAACAGACAAGGTGGCTTGATGAGAACAAGTATATATACTCGCGCCACTGGATGAAGGGTTATGAACCAAGAAAATAAAGTATTATGAAGAAATTACTGCTTCTAATTTCCATTTGCGTATATGCCCTGAATTCACTTGGACAGCAGACGACACTGTTTTCCATAAGTGACGAAAGCATAACGAGGGAAGAACTTCTTGCCGGCGGGCTGAGGATTGCCTTGTATGTAAACAGTACTACGGCACAGTTCTACTTGAGTGACGGGAATAACAGTTCCACGTTCCAGAGTGACGGCGGAACGGTGTTTGAGGTAATCAAGTCTGGCAGCGGCATAAAGCTGAAGAACGTGAAGAGCGGTGAATTCCTTGGTGGCACGGGAAGCACGTTTGCACGCACATCAAGTGAATCCGGAGCAAAGGTCTTCACTCCCGAGAAAATTACTTCAAAGGTGAACAATACTGCTGCAAATGCCGACGAAACACGTTCGTACTGGATTACCTTTACATCTGGCAGCAAATACTACCTGAACACCAATACCAGTGGGTACAAGACCGTAAGATATGCTACTGGAAACGGCAACTGGTCCACATTCTACATATATAAGGTAAAACAGATAACAACATATAACACCAATATCATACCTGCTCCCGCATCGGTCAGTGTGAACGGTGATGGCACTCTGTCCGGATGGAAGAAGGATGATATCAGCTTCAGCACAGACGAGTCCCTGGATGCAGAGGCCTACGTTCTGGATATAACCGCAGATGGCATAACTGTAAAGTCTTCGACTGACAGGGGCAAGTACTATGCCATGCTCTCACTGGAGCAGTTAAGTGAACAGTTTGTAGATGCTCTCCCGTTGCTTCGCATCGAGGACAAGCCCAGGTTCCAGTACCGTGGTTTTATGCTGGATGTAAGCCGCCATTTCTTTACAGTGGAGGAAGTCAAGAAGATGCTGGATGTAATGGCGAGATACAAGATGAACGTGTTCCACTGGCATTTGACAGATGACCAAGGGTGGCGTGCCGAGATAAAGCAATATCCCAAGCTGACGACCATAGGTGCCCAGCGTAGCGACAGTTACGAGACCCCGATCACAAAAGTTATTGAAAATGGATGGACTTACTGGACGGGCGTAGGAGGCTTTACCGGCAAACCATACGGACCGTACTTCTATACCCAGGAGGAGATGAGGGATGTTGTTGCATACGCGGCAGAGCGCCACATCGACATACTACCGGAGATTGACATGCCCGGACACTTTGTCGCTGCATTGGCAGCCTACCCCGAATACAGCTGTAACCCAGGTAACCCACCTACGGTATGGACAAGTGGTGGTATAAGCAGCAATGTGCTGAATGTTGCAGATGACAACGCCGTACAGTTTACGAAAAATATTCTGGGTGAATTGTGCGACATATTCCCCTACCCCTACATACACATCGGAGGTGACGAGTGTCCCGTTACACAATGGCAGAGCAACGCCCAGTGTCAGGCACTTTACACTGCCGAGGGCTTTACCAGCTACAGGCAACTGCAGACGCGCTTCATAAAACAGATAAGTGATTTTGTCACCACTAAGGGCAAGAAACTGTTCTGCTGGAACGAGAGTGTTACCGCAAGTGGTGCAGATCTGGAAATAATGAAGGAAACCGGTGCTACAATCATGTGCTGGAGCCCGTGTGAATCCGGTGTTCGCAAAGCGGTAAGCATGGGGCTTCCTGCAATTGTTACCGAATACAACCGTGGCAACCAGAGCTATTACATAAACCGCAGGCAGTGTACAGACTATGGTGAGCCTACGGGAGCCGGTGACGGTGACGACAGTGTTGAAGGGTGCTACAGCCTGGTACCAATGCCGAGCGGACTTACAGATGACCAGGAGGCTCTTGTGAAGGGTGTACAGGGAACTTTCTGGACAGAGCATGTGGGTACTCCCGAATATCTGGAATATCTGGCTCTGCCACGACTGATTTGTATTGCCGAAGCGGGATGGACGGAACAGAACCGCAAGGATTGGTCCAGCTTCCGCGCACGCCTGGTTGAACACACTCAGTGGCTGGAAGCAAATGACTATGTATTTTCTAACCACTGGATGCCAGGATACACTCCCCGCCAGGACAGCAAAACAACCGTGACCCCGGAAACAAGCACTGTGGAAAGTCCCAAGTGGTACAAGATAAAATTTACCAACGGCAATGTCTTCCTGCAGGCGAACGGCAAGGTAAACCTGGCAACTGTCGAAAATGAGGCGTTGGACAACAGCCAGTTCTTCGCACTCATTGGAGATAATTTCAACAACTTCAAGATATACTGTGCAGACGGGACATATATGAACACAAAGAGTGCCACATCGACTAAAGGTGACGTAACAACCTTGCTTTACAGCAGTTCGTATGGAAATACTTCGAAGTCGTTCAGGCTTGCCTCGCATCCGAGTAAAAGTTCGGAATACGTCATTACATTAACTTCGGACACGTCCAAAGGCATTAATACCTGGGGTGGAACAGGTGCAGGCAGGAACATCGGTTTCTACAGCACATCCGACGCAAACTGTGCCTTGGTATTCCAGACAGACAGCAAGTACGACGGTCCTACTGCAATAAATGATATTGTGGCTAATGAGGGCAATGAAGGATATCCTAACGGCAAGTTCCTGAAAGACAGGCGTGTAGTCATATACAAAAATGGCCGGCAGTACAATACCACCGGCCAAAGGTTGAGATAGCCCGGCTGAACTACCTTATTATTATACGTCCCTGAGGTTTACGGTAAATCTCGGGGATTTTTCCTTTCAGGTATTCAGTTACATATTTGATGAGTGCATCATTATAGCTGATGATCTTCTCCTTGAGTTTGCGGCAATCCTTCAGCTTGCCATACATGCCTCCGCCGTCTATGCAATCGTCAGTTGTGCACAGAACGTATTTTCTGTCCAACTGAATAGGTTCATAATTGCCGTTAAGTACCTCTACACTCTGCACCCTTGGTTGCCTGCTGGTATCAACCGTATAACGTATGCCGCTGACCTGTGCGAACTGACCATCCCTCTCGGGTAGCAACTGGCAGCATGCTTCCAGTACATCAAGAATATCCTGACCTGTCACCTCAATTGTCTCCAGATAGTTGTCAAATGGAAGCAGACTGATTATGTCACCGTACGTAAGGTCACCTGCGGATAACTGGTTTCGAATACCGCCGCCGTTGTTAAAGGCAATCTGGGCTCCCGTAACTGCACGGAATGCGTCACAGACAAGATCACCGGCATTTGTTTCCTGACATCGTACAACCTGAGTTCCTGTTGAATCCAGAATGCTGATGGGGAAATCTGAATGGCATACAACACGAGCAGTCTGCTCATCTACCAGTTTATTGATGCTGTCAGTTGCAACCAGTGTCTTATTCCGCATGTCTGATGTCCTTGTCAGGAAAGATGCCTCTATTGCCTTGGTCTGAGCATCACGAATCGGAATCAGGCGTGTGCTGACGCGCCCCTTCTCATCTATAAGCAGGTGTCCTATATAATAAAACTTTGTACCAGTCTGACTGACAGGTATCATCTTGCCTTGCTTATTTGCGACCAACTGGCATGGAATGACACTATGGGTATGTCCGTCCAGTACTGCATCAATACCTGACGTTGCTGCTACCAAACCATGACTCGTTACATGCATATCATTGTCATCCTCGCCAAGATGACTGAGAACTATACAATACTTTGCACCTTTCCTTCGCGCTGCATCTACAGCATCCTGTACAAGCTGGTATACCTGGTTAGGACGCAGATCATACAACTGATTACCTTGCTTGTCAAAGAATGCATATTGTTCAGTACTCAGGGTGGTTGGAGTAACAGTACCGATAAATGCGACTTTCTTCTTACCTATCTTTTTGACTATATACGGTACATAATAGGGTTTTGACTTACCAGATTCAAAGAAATTGGTACAGGTAACAGGAAGTCGGGACTTGTCAATAAGTTCGACCATACGCGAAACCTGATAATCGAATTCATGATTGCCCAGTGTGACCGCATCATATCCTACGGTCTGCATAATCTCAGTGATATACTCGCCACGTGAGATGGCACCCGACGTGCCTCCCTGCAGGAAATCACCGCTACTGACAACAGCGACATTTGCTGTATCAGCAACTTGTGTACGCAATCCAGCCAGTACCGGATAGCCGTCTATTGCGCAATGAACATCATTCTCATATAGAATAACGATAGACCTTGACTTCTTGCGCGCATCGACACCTAGGCATACAAGTAAGGCTAATATAATTATTGCCGTATTCTTCATCTGTGTATTATTTTACTATTGCTTCCTTGCTCATACCGTCAATCTTGATAACGAGCGGTTTCGGAAGACGTATGTGACGTACATAGTCGGTTTCCTGTATGGTATCATAAGCGGACCAAATACTCTCGTCGTACTTTCCGTCTCCACGGAAAGCATCTATTGTCAGGTATCCAACACCAAGTGATGTGAGATTCTGGAAGAAATGGGTCCCCTGACTGGGTTCGACCTGAAAACTTTCTAGTCCTGCTTCTACGATAACCTGTGCACTGCTGATCTGCTGCCACTTGACAGGTATGCCAAGCCAGGGATCACTGGATCCCCAGCGACCAGGACCTATAAGCAGACACTTGCGATCCTGGGTAAGCAACATCCTGTTTATACGCTCTATCTCGTCTGCTATACGGGGATTATTCGAAGGACTGTATTTGTAATCAGGATTCTTCTTATCCGGAAGGGTCTTGACATACACGACATCCTCGATCTCTGAGAATATCCCGTGACCTATGGCATTGTGACTGCGCAGCAGACACTGTTCGTCAGGAACGACAGCAAGGTTCTCACTAAGATTCATGCGGTTATCTACCATGGGACGTATCTGCAAGAGATAGAACTCACCCGTCTTATCCGGATGCAAGTTACACGCAAACTCTATTTCAACAGGGCGTTGCATTTCGTCCTGACCCATCTTCAACACCAGTTGTAACAGATCCGGGAGTGGCCACACCCCATTCTGCAGAACCCCTGCGAAACTGATAATTTTTCTGTTACGACCCTCGTAATAACCATCATATATACATTGGTCGACAGGATCATAGGTTGAACATATCCACTGAAGGGAGCCATCCTTGTCGGCATCGCGCACACTGACCTTTATCAGGTTGAAACCATCATCTACCAATGGGTCAGGCTTGTCTGTATCATTCTGACCCAAGGCAAAGAAACTGGTCTGCGTATCGCGAAGCGCGATATCCATCTCGCTCATCTGCAATACCTGATGCGGATGTGCAGGACATACACGCAGGCTGGTTCCGCCATCCACGATATATTTACCCAGACCCATGGCCAGGGAAACGGTTCCCTCCTCGGCCTTCTCGTCTCCAATCGGATAATAGTTCACACTACGTGCAACACCGCTGAATGTAGGATAGAAGCGGTCTCCGTACTGCTGCCCGACTACTTCCTGCAGGATTACTGCCATCTTCTCCTGATCGATAACATTACTGGTTGCTGTCATGTAATCCTTACTGCCACGGTAGTATACACTGGCATAAACTGCCTTTATGGACTTGGCAAGCATACTGAGACGCTCGTACTTGTCCTCTGTATACGGAATCATGTATGTAGAGTAGATTCCGGCAAAAGGCTGATAGTGGCTATCCTCCAGAAGCGAGCTGGAACGGATTGCCAGCGGCGAACGCACTACATCCATAAAGGCCTCGAGATCGGACAACAGTCGCTGTGGCATACGACCACGTAGGAAAGCTTTCAGTATTTCCTCGTCATCAATGTCGCTCAAGGCAATGCCGTATAGGTCATTCGTATCCATGAACTCGTCAAAGATGTCTGTGCACAGCACCAGGGTCTTAGGAATATATAACTGTTTTCCCAGTCCTTCACGTTCCTTCGAAATCATACGGTCAAGGAAGGCCAGGCCGCGGCCTTTTCCTCCTAATGAGCCGTCTCCGATACGCGTAAAGTTGGAGTATTGGTCGAAACGGTCTTTCTGGAAGACGGCAACCACACCGCGGTTCTTCATCCGGCGGTACGCAACAATGGCATCAAATATTATCTGACGATGTGCATCGACGTCCTGAAGGGTTTCCCATGTGATATGCTTTAGGAACTCGGCAATGGGGAACAGGGCGCGGCTGGAAAGCCATCGGCTTACGTTGTTGTGGCGTATGTGATATGAGAGCGAATCCAAGGGCAGGGTCATGATATTGTCCTGCAGTTCCTTCAGGTTACGGATACGTGCAACCTCCTCCATCGTATCCGGATTACGAAAAACAAAATCTCCGAAGCCGAAGAAACGGCGCATCAGTGTACGAAGGTCCACTCCCATCTTCTTGGAATTCTTGTCTATGAACAGGGCACCGCACTGACTGGCAAGCTCAGCTCTCTCGCTCTCGCTTGACTCAAGAATCAACGGTATATACGGATCTCGTGCACGAATACAGCTGAGCAGTTTGAATCCAGCCATCTCATCTGCCTGACGACTGCCGTTGTATATAGGAAAGCGGCAATCCGAGATTACTCCGAGTGCATTGTCGGCAAATTTCTCGTACAGCCCCCATGCCTCCTCATAAGTTCGAGCCAGAACGATCTTTGGACGACCGCGCATACGCAGTGCCTCAAGGGTCGAGTTCAGGGCCTCGGAAGCAAATGCAAGACTTTGATGAAGAACGAATTTGTACAGGTTGGGCAGGATACTGCTGTAAAAACGGATACTGTCCTCGACAACCAGAAGCATTTGGACTCCGGCACTGCGGATGTCATGTTCAAGGTTCATCTTGTCCTCTATTAGCTTGATAATAGACAAGAGCAGCTCGGTATTGCCAAGCCAACAGAAGACATACTCGAAAGCAGAAAGGTCTTCGTTCTCGATACGGTTGGTTATACCATGACTGAACGGTGTCAGGACAACGATAGGAATATCAGTATGTGCTGCCTTGATACTGCGTGCAATATCGAAGACATTGTTATTCTCTGCTGCAGGCATACATATAACAAGGTCTATGCTTCCTGTTGCCATCTGGGAACGAGCTTCTACCTCGTTTGAAACCTGTATGAAACGAGGTGGAAATCGAAGTCCTAACTTAGCGTATTCCGAGAATATCTTCTCGTCCACACGTCCATCGTCTTCAAGCATAAAAGCATCGTACGGATTGGCTATAATAAGCACATTACAGATGCGTTTCTGCATCAAATCAACAAACGATGTATCCCTTAGTTGCATATTCACATGGTCTTATGGCCAGACCTAGGTCTGGCGACAAACATAGTCGGTATACTGAGCAATATTGCTATAAGCGAATTCATTATCAGGAAACTCATTATCAACTGACTGAGTTCTATTGTTCTGAATGCGCTCAGGACCTCCTGTACGTTAACACCAGGATATTGCTGCTCGATGACGGCCTTGTTCTCAGGATTGCCATAAAAATCAAGGATTGTCTGTACAAATGTGCCTCCATCCATATAGCGGAAAAATATATATTGGACGAATGTGCACAATACAGCTGCAAGAAGTTGTACTGCCAATGACCTGTGCCAACGTCTGCGTTTTCCCTGAATATTTTGAGTACGCAATTGTATCCCTGCTACCCAAATAGACATCAAGCCTATTATTTCACCTGCCAAGCCCATGCCAGGCTTGCCTAGACTATATGCTGTTATCAGGAATGAAATGCTCCAGCATATACCTGTAAAGAAGCCTATCCTGCTCATTTATCAGCCCAGAAACGAGATTAGGACACCTGCTGCTACAGCAGAACCGATAACACCCGAGATGTTTGAGCTCATGCAATAGTTCAGCACATGGTTTTTGGCATCATACCTGGTACTGATGCCGTTACATACACGGCTCGCCATAGGAACGGCGCTGAGACCTGTTGCTCCGATTAGCGGATTGATCTTCTTGCTGGCGAAGAGATTCCACACCTTAACCATGCAGATACCACTGGCAATACTGAGTGCGAAGGCACAGAAACCACCTGCTACAATACCCAGGGTCTGTACGTTGATAAAGGCATCCACCGTCATTGTTGCACCGACACACAGACCTAAGAAGATAGTGGCTGCATTCATAATGCCATTGCTTGCAGCATCAAACAGGCGGAAAGTATCATTACCTATTTCCTTTATCAGGTTACCGAACATAAGCATACCAACCAAGCTGACTGCTGTAGGTACAAAGATTGCCACGATAGTAGTTACTGCTATTGGGAATATAATCTTCAGTACGCGCATATTCTTGATCTGAAGTGTATCGGGATAGAGTTTATCCTGCTCCTTCATATTAATGCGCAGCTCCTTTTCAGAACAAGTAAACCTTACAACCAGAGGAATGATTACCGGCACCAGAGCCATATAGCTGTATGCAGCAATGGCTATTGGACCAAGAAGATGCGGGGCCAGTTTTATGGTAGTAAAGATAGCCGTAGGCCCATCGGCACCACCAATAATACCAAGCGATCCTGCTTCCTGAGGAGTAAAGCCACATAGGAGAGCAACAAGCAATACTGCAAAGATACCCATCTGAGCTGCTGCACCAAAGATAGCAAGCTTCAGGTTACGCAACATAGGCCCAAAGTCAGTCAGTGCACCTACACCCATGAAGATTATAGGCGGCAGAAGACCTGACTTGATCAGTGCATAATACAGATAATTCATCAACCCCAGGTCGTGGGCAATTTCGTGCAACGGCATCGAATAGATATTCTTCAATTCCGTCACACCATTAACGGTAACGGGAACCATACCATTGGAATCTGCTTGCAGTACTCCCATACCGCCTCCCGGAAAGTTGGCTATCAGCACACCAAACGCAATGGGCACGAGCAAAAGGGGTTCGTACTTCTTGACAATACCCAGGTAGAGTAATGTGAATGCAAGCAGATACATTACTATGAACAGCGGATTCTCGCCAATGGCCGAGAATGCCGTCATAGCATACAACTTATCCAGTATTTCATAAAACATTTCCATTTCTCAGAATGTATTATATTAATGAAAATGAATTAAGCTATCTTCATGATTACGTCATCCTCCTCGACACTGTCGCCAGAAGCCGGGATGATTGCTGTAATGACACCTGACTTGTCTGAACGGATAGCGTTGAATGTCTTCATAGCCTCGATATATCCGAGGATATCACCTTCGGCAACCTGATCACCTACTTTCTTTGGAGTCTCGCTGTTATCCTTGACTAGGTAGAACTTGCCTTCCAGTGGAGCCAGAAGATCCTGTCCCTCACCAACAGTTGCGGCCACACCGGCTGAAGATGCTGCGGTAGCATCAGGTGCTTCGTTGCCGTATGCAATGTTCACCTCATAGGTCTGACCGTTAAGGCTAACCTTTATCTGCTTTGGCATTTCTGCTCCGGCTGCAGGAGCGTTTTTCTTTGCCTTACGCTCAGCCAGGTCCTTCTCGAAGTCGGCTTTAGCCTTGCCGCTCTTATAAGCACGATACTGTTCGGGGTGCATAGCCAACTCAAACAATTCCTCATCATCCTCACCAAGCTCCCATCCGTTCTCCTGCATCTCGGCACGGAACTCTTCCAACTTGTCGGGATAGTAGCTCTGAGGATCGTTGGTCTCAAACTCACGACCTTCTGCCTTGGCCATGTCAACCAATTCCTGAGCAACGGGACCAGGCAGCTGACCGCTCTTGCCAAGAATCATATCCCAGATATTGTCGGCTATCATGCTCCAGCGCTCCTTGCCCTTCTCCATCTGGATGACATTCATCAAGGCCAGGTTCTTAACGTACTGGCTGAAGGGAGTTACCAAGCAGGGATAACCCACCTTAGGCCATACGTAGGCAACCTCGTCGAAAAGCTTCACCAATAACTGGTCTGTTGTCAGCTCTGGCTGATTATTCTTGACCTTCCACCTGTTCAGCGACTTCAGGTTGTCCTCCAAGTCAGTCATCAAGGAACCCATCATACCACCAGGAAGACCTGGCTTGACAAGCAGAGAATTGTTTATATGGTTGAGGGCGGGGATGTAATAGCCCAAGAAGTCATCGTACATCTCCTGAATGAGGGTACGAGCCTCCATGTAAGCTTCCATATTTATTTCCTTCACCTTGAAGCCGGCATCCTTCAGCATCTCCTGAACGGCGATGATGTCAGCATGACCAGTACCCCAAGAAAGAGGAGACATAGCCGTGTCGATGTAATCGCAACCAGCCTTTGCAACTTCCAGGATAGAAGCCATACAGAAGCCGGGACCGGCGTGAGAGTGGTACTGAATTACAATATCCTTCTTCAAAGCCCTGATGCCGGCAACAATCTTGCCAAGGGAGACAGGACGTCCAATGCCTGCCATATCCTTCAGACAGATTTCATCGGCACCAGCCTCTATGAAGGTCTTTGCCAGATTCACATAGTATTCAACCGTGTGAATAGGGCTGTATGTGATGCAGAGACTGGCCTGGGCAATCATACCTGCCTCTTTGGCATACTGAATTGATGGGATTACGTTACGCGTATCGTTCAGACCGCAGAAGATACGGGTGATGTCTGTACCCTGTGCCTTCTTGACCTTGTAGAAAAGCTTACGTACATCCTTGGGAACGGGACTCATGCGCAGACCGTTCAGGGCGCGGTCCAGCATGTGGGTCTGAATACCTGCCTCATGGAAGGGCTTTGTCCACTGGCGGACACTCTTGTTAGGGTTCTCGCCATAGAGAAGGTTTACTTGCTCAAAACCACCGCCGTTTGTCTCCACACGGTCAAAACATCCCATCCTGATGATAGCAGGAGCCACCTTTACCAACTGATCAACACGTGGCTGATACTTACCAGCACTCTGCCACATATCACGGAAGACCAGCGAAAACTTTACTTCTTTCATATATCGTATTTGTTCTTTTTATATTTTCCTGACCGAGGAGACACGCCCCTTACCACCAGTCAACTGTTTTACGACCTCGTTTAATACTGCCATTGTAGAGGGAGATACTGTACCTGTTTGATCCTGTGCCGTCTTCTTGGCAACAGCAACCTCCTCGGGAGCTAAGCGGTTCACAGCTATGATAAGCAGCTTACCGCCATAAATAACGATAATCAGGATGAGGAATACGGTACACATACCCACAATCATGAGTTGCAAGCCAATACCTAAATTTTCCATTATTTCTATACTGACTTAATTTTTGCAAAAAAACTACTCTATTATGGTGCTTATCTAATAATGAATTTAATTGATTAACTTCCTTTTCTGTAGGGATAATATTATTTTTTTCTAATTCCAATATTTTTTCGGTTAATTGCAAACATTTGAATTTTTTATTATT
>OMQX01000032.1 GCA_900313335.1 uncultured Prevotellaceae bacterium | reverse complement strand
TCTTTGGCTGTGCGACGATAAGTGCACGCTGACCTTTACCTATGGGGGCGAAGAGGTCTACTATGCGTACTGACAGGGGATCGTTCTGTCCGGTGCACAAGTTGAACTTCTCATCGGGGAAGAGTGGAGTAAGGCTCTCGAATGGGGAGCGGTCGCGTATGACTCGTGGATCACAGCCGTTAATGCTGTGTATGCGTCCCATGTTGTAGTATGCCTCACCCGGGTTGGGCATATTGACGCTGCAACGGATTACATCGCCTGTCTTGAGTCCCATGTTCTTAATCTGCTGTGCAGTAACGAGAATGTCATCGGGAGATGGCATGTAGTTGTAGTCGCTGCTACGCAGAAATCCACGGCCGTGGCTCTGGTCAAGTTCAAGTACGCCCTCGGCAATAATCTTGTCACCGAAATTGTATGTCGGGCGCTGTGGACGGCGGTTGTCCTGCTGAGTTGCAGGTGCATTGGCTGCAGGTGCAGCAATGTTGTTCTGTATATCTGCAAGTATCTGTGCTACCGGACGGATGTCGCGGATAATGCGGAATGCGGTGCCGGTTTCCTTTTCTGCCTTTGGCTTACGTCCGCGTTTCTTAGGCGCTGGTTCGGCAGGTTCTTCTGTTGCGTCCTTTGTTGCAACCTTTTCCTCCTGCAATGTCGGTTCAGGTGTTTCCTCCTTGGCTGACTTTGGCTTACGGCCGCGCTTCTTGGGAGCAGGCTCTGCTGACTCTGTGGGTATAGAAGCCTCTGGCTCCTTTATCTCCTCACCTCGGCTTGGCTGGGTGGTGGTCATCTCCTTTTCTGCCTTTGGCTTACGGCCACGCTTCTTGGGTGCAGGCTCTGCATCAGCAGCCTTTGCATCCTCTGCACGGGATTGGGCAGGGGCTGATTCCTTGTTCATAGGGCCGACTATGCTTTCGGCGTCTATGATGTTATAAATTAGTGTTGTCTTGTCGTTGCTTTTCTCGGCTCCTATCTTCTGCGCCAGTGTAAGCAACTGGTCCATTGTCATGGACTCTAATTGAGTCTTTGTGTGCATAAAAAAATTAGTGAATTTGAGTGGCAACCAGATGCAAACCTGATTGTTTTGATGTTGCAAAGATATGACTTTTTCTGTTATTACTGGCTTTTCATCATGTTTTTTTTGCTCAGGAGGTGTTTTTTATTTACTTTTGCATAGATGAAGGTTCTTTTACAGGCACAGAATTTGACGCGCAGCGTTGGAGACAGAACACTGTTCCGTGATATTTGCTTGAGTGTTGGCGAGGGTCAGCGTGTGGGTTTGATTGCGCGTAACGGTACGGGTAAATCAACATTGCTGAATATACTGGCTTCTGTTGACACTGCTGACAGCGGAGAGGTGGTTACTACATCAGGCCTGCGCATAGGTTATTTGCCGCAGACACCCGAGTATCCCGAGGACATGACTGTGATGGAGGCTTGTTTCTGGCATGCGCAGCAGGATATGGATGATACAGAGGAGGCTTTGGCTCTGGAAGTGCGTAGCAAACAGATACTGGGTAAGCTGAAGATTGGCGATACGTCTCGAAAGCTGAGTGTTTTGAGCGGCGGTCAGCTCAAGCGCGTTGCTTTGGCAAATGTGCTGATTAAGGGACCCGACCTGCTGATATTGGATGAACCTACTAACCATCTGGACCTGGAGATGATAGAGTGGCTGGAGTCATACCTGGGACGACAGTGTGTGTCGCTTATTATGGTTACACATGACCGTTATTTCCTGGACAGAGTCTGCAACGTGATTGTGGAGATGGATGACGAGAAGCTCTATACGTATCGTGGCAATTATGCCTATTATCTCGAGAAACGTCAGGAGCGGCTGGACAATGCAAGGGCCGAGATTGCACGCGCCAACAACCTTTACCGTACCGAATTGGAATGGATGCGCTCTACACCACAGGCACGCAGCCACAAGGCCCGTTACAGAGAGGAGGCATTTTACGAACTGGAGAATAAGGCCAGGCGACGTATCGAAGAGGAAAACGTCCGGCTTACTATTAACAGCGGATATATAGGTTCCAAGATTTTCGAGGCGGAGTATGTTTCAAAAGCCTTCGAATTGGAAGGCGAGAGAAAACTGATAATACTGAAGGATTTCTACTATAACTTCTCTCGCTACGAGAAGATGGGAATCATCGGCAACAACGGAACCGGCAAGAGTACGTTTCTGAAATTGCTATTGGGTATTATACCTCCGGACAGTGGCAGGTTTGTAATTGGCGAAACAGTCAGGTTTGGCTACTTCAGCCAGGAGGGGATGAAGGTTGACGATGACATGAAGGTAATCGATGCCGTACGTCGCATTGCCGAATATGTTGATTTGGGTGGCGGCAGACGTCTGAGTGCCATGCAATTTCTGCAGCATTTTATGTTTATGCCGGAGCAGCAGCAGAATTACATTTACAAACTGAGTGGCGGAGAGCGTCGCAGGCTGCAGTTGTGTCTCGTGTTGATGCAGAATCCTAATTTCCTGATTCTGGATGAACCTACCAACGATATGGACATAGTCACCCTGCAGGTATTGGAGGAGTATCTTCAGGATTTCAAGGGATGTGTCATTGTGGTAAGCCACGACCGATATTTTATGGACAAGGTGGTAGATCATGTCCTGGTATTCAAAGGCTCGGGGGTTGTTGACGATTTCCCCGGTAACTATACCCAGTACCGTTCTGCTGGGAAACAGAAGCAACAGGATAATACGAAGAGAAAAAACAGATTGAATCTGCCTTAAGCAGCGGACGGATTTCGGTCAAGGAAATCACCACAATGTCCAAGCGCCTGCCTGTACTGAACGAAGAACTGGACGCAAAGGAAATGCGTTGGCTGGAACTCAGCGAAAAAGCATAGGAATCAATCCACCCTCTTCAGTTTCCAGACATATTCCCTGTTCCTACTGTAGCCAGCCTTCGGAACCCCACTGCCATCAGAACAGTAAACAGACCAATACAGTCCGCATCCATACGTCTCTATCGGAATATTGGTGCCACGGATTGCATAATTACCGTTCTTTCCCAAAAACAGGATTTTATCCTGCCAGTTGTTCAGACTTGCCGGATCAACGCGCAAATGCCCCATTTGCCGTATTTCACCGTTACCCTCAACATTAGGAACACCAAATCCCAGACTTTGTATCTCTTCGCCTCCCTTAGCGACAGCCGGCTTGTAAAGTATTCGCCATGCCGGCAGACGATAAGCCGGTATATCCCCAGGCTCCTCGACCATCTCAACAGAGAATATGCAGGAATCGGTCCTTGTCTTCGTCAGACAACCGTCGGCACGCAAGTAATAACATTTGTTATATTCGGTATAGATGACATAGTGCCCAGGCGTGACAGCCTTCAGCGCCCCAGTATATTCGGTGTTGGGCTCCTCCATCATAGCGAGCGCCTCGGTCGGATCAAAGTCGCCTATCTCTTCGAACATGAACATGTTACCCTCGTCGTACATACTGTTAATAGTACCGTAATCAGTTACATACGGACCATAAGCCGAATTGATGTTAAGCGAACATACGGTCGTGCATTCCTTGAAATCTATTACAAAGCAACTGTCGGCCTCCATGTGAATATTCAATGCACATCTTTTGTTATAGCATGGAGCATCGTTTTCATAAACACTGGAGTCGATAAAGCGTTTTTCTGCCACACTGTACAGGTAGTAGTCGCCCTTGTATTTTATTATTGCAAACGGAGATGCCTCCTCGCACCTGTTTTTTGCTGCCAACGAATATGTGGTTGCAAGATGTCTGTCCAGAAGTCCGATGGAACCGCGCATCTTATGTCTCGTATGTATCAGGTACTGCTTCGTGTTGCTCAGTTGTTTGATATCCGTGATATAGACATGTTTGGATGATGGCTTTAGAACGAAAAAGCCAATAACAGCAAGAAATACCACAGACAATGCAGCAATCGCCCATATAATCCATCGTGATTGGGAGGTCCTTTGCTTTATATGGAATGGTACTGTCGATTTTTCGCGATTTTCAACTTCATCTGACTTATTCTCAATGAAATCATCATATCCCATGTAACCAAGTGTGCGTGCAAGTATGTTTAACGTCATCTTGCTTGGCTTTGTTTGGTCCATATATCCCCAAAAGCGCATCAATGTAGAGGTGCTAAGTCTCTCGTGAGTACGCTCAAAAATAAATTGTGATAACCACTTGAAATCAGATGGTGTAGATAGTGTCCGTTGTGCTTCTTTTTCTATTGCTTCGCGCAATTTCTTGAATTCCGACATGTTTATGTTGTTTATTTACACTTGCAAAGTTACAAAATATTTAATCAAATCAACATCGTAACCGCACAAAACACAGCAGTCAATAGGTCTAAATCTTGACGTGAGATAAAATGAGATAAAATGAGATAGCGACTGAAGCTGTTGTACAGGAAGATGAAATAATATGTATTTTCGTGGATGATACTATATTACTAAATTTGCAAAGAAAATATTAAAGTCTTGTAATTACTAATAACCTAAATTATTTAATTAATCTATGAAAAGACTATTTAAAACTTGTACTTTTATTCTCTTTTCTGTCTGCACCATATTTGTTATGGGCAGCTGTGATTCGAACAAGGGAAAAGTTAAAGAACTGACAGAACAGTTTGTGGTTTTCTACAATGACGGGGACAAAGCTTCTGTCTATGACATTTTCCCATCAATTAAAACATATGAAAATCTACACATGGAGGGTTCTCTCGATAGTGGAGACGATATTGTTGTTGAGAAGGATGACTCCACCGGCAATTATATCGCCACCATTAACGAGCAAAAACAACAAAGATTGGTTTTTGCCGTTGATAGTGTAGGCAGTATTCAGATGGTAGATGCTTTTGGAGTATTTCATCTTGACTCCATTTCCAACGAACTGGCCCTGAAAACGGGCGTTCCCATGAAGAAACTTTCGGATGTTACAATAGCACAGCTTATGAATCCGGAAAGCGACTTTATCAATGATATAAAGTGTATGAACAATAACACGAATTTGTGGGCTAATAGCGGTGCATATTCATGGGGACGCAATAGTAGCGGATATTATACATCTATGAACTTCACGGTCACTAATATGTCATCACAGACCATCAGCGGCAAAGACTATTTTCTCGTTGTGTCACCAAAACAGGTGTCAACAGGAGCCATATATAATTCAAAGACCATAGATGGTGTTGATCTAGCGCCGAACGAAGTGCGCGAGTTTAATGTTGTTGAGCCGTCGCTGTATCGTATAGCAAGTGACAGGGATTTGGCATACTCTGTTGAAGTGAAGTACCGAACAGAGTCCATTCTTTCATTCTTGTTAAATTATGGAAAGTTTAATGGTAATGAGTATAATGATTACATGCTTCATCCATATCGTTCAAAAGTAAAAAATAGCGGTGTGTTCGTTGTGGTAAATGCTGAGAAAAAGGGAGTAGCCTATGCATACAAGGATAAGTCTGACACTAGTACGGTTGTAGATACACTTTATCATGGCAAACCCATCAATTTGATATGGGATAACGAGAAGTGGGCAAGTATTTACGATAATGACTATCAGCTAATTGGCTACATGCAAAGCAAAGACATAGACGTCTCCAATTCTATACCATCCCTGGATCTTGCAGAAATGAACTTAATTTCTCCAAATGGCAAGGTGAATGTTTATGATGACAGTGATAATGCCCCTGCTGATAAGGTTGTGAAAACGGTTTCTGTAGGCAAGGCTTTGCTAGAGTTCCAAGAGTGGGGCAACGTCATACTCTACGAGCGTCAGCCCAATGGCAGTATGAAAAAGATTGGTCGTGTAAATCAGGAAAACATTGACTATGATGAAGAATAACATAAACCAAATATTAATTTAAAAACTCAAAATTATGAAAAAGATTATTTTTGTAATTGCTCTGTTGGTTGGAGCAATGAATTTGAGTGCTCAGACTTTCTTTAGTGGAAACAAAAAAGTCGGACCATTACCCTGTTCGGGGCTGAAGTTGATGTCTTCTAATGAGACTGATGCTTTAGATCCTAAGACTGCTACTGTCACACTCGAGCAGTTTGTTTTTCAGAATGGATATAAGACTGTTCTGCTGACCGTTGACAGTCCCGAATTGCGCGAAGGATTAGGACATCCTGCTGCATATTACTGGCGTGGCAATGATGTTAAGTTTTTTGACCAGTCTGGAACTTATTGCGTTATGACCAATACAGGTAAGGTTTGCTGTGGTATAACAACTACACAGGGAAAGACCATAGCTGTGCTTTCTGACGACCCGTCCAATGGGTTGGTTTCCGGTTTATGGAAAGGTCAGACTGTCGAACAGGTAAAAGCAGCTACTGCAGACAAGTTCAGGGGGACCAAGTTTGTTCAATTAGCGAATGAGGGAAACATGAAGGTTTATTCCCTGAAGTGGTTCCAAATGACAAACAGTGTTGACAGATTTGGAAAGACAACAGCCAATCTTAATAATAATAAGGAATATATGCGTTTCTATTTTGATGCGAACGGAAAGCTGTTGAAGTGGTATCAAACAGTTTCAAACAAATAACATCTAAATTAAAACAAGTAATTTAAATCTAACGATGAAACGCATTAATTTGATTGCAGCATTGTTTATCATAACATTGCTTGCTTCCTGTTCAAGTAACGAGATGGAAATTGAGGTCCGTGAACCGACATATTCTATTCAAAGGAGTGGTCAATCACCCGAAGAGAAGGATGTCGTTGAGAAAGTTATTACTGTAGTTCCCGGTACAACAAAACTTAGGTGGGATAAAACCGGACCAGTACCTACATTGTTTGTTACCTTGAAACTGCGTAAAAACGCCAATATAGATACAAATAAATATGAAGTTGTGGATATTGGCAGTAATTATTACTATGCAGCTTTGGCGGATAACAATGACCAGTTCTTTACCATATCCGGCGATCGGGCTGATGTGACTACTCCGGGCATAGTAACCTTGCTGCTTGGTATCAACATTGGCGATGCCGCTTCGGAAACCGCTAAGATCAAAGATCTTTTGGCAGCAGAAGTAGGCACGGAAGCAGATGTTAGCTTCGTTGGTGTAAGCGGGAATGAAAGTACAGATGAAGCTATTAAGAAGGAGTGTGTATCCGTTTCGCTTATTTCCAATCTTTCAATCAGAAAGAAGTAACAATGTATAACCCAAATTCAAATATTTGATTTATGAAAACTACAAAAGCATACCTTCTTGGGTTGTTTGGCTTCATTGCCATGCTTGCCGGTTGTACTTCCATACCTGATGCCACTCCTGTTCAACCAAAGTCAAGTGAGGTTATAGGAACTGGTAACCAACAAATAGCTGTAGTGGATGAGTTGTATAATATCAGTGTACGAGAAACAAGTAAAGGCTCGGGGATGTGGATTCTCACCACTCGTATAAAGTTTAACACTATGAGCGAAGAGCTCAAGGTAACTGATGCTCCCATCCTAATGCTACTAGATGAAAATGATCAGCCTATTGCCGATGGCGTATTTAAACTGGGCAGCAATGCCGTAGATACCCAAAGCAAGACACTTTTCCAAGAATTTGCAGCAAAGACTGACGGAACAGAACAGTCGTTCTCTTTCTATCTGAACCTGGCAGACAAGGACTTGATAATAGATATCTTGAAAAAAACAAAAAGTTTTGTCGTAGAAGCAGTAGGCGAGGGCATAGGATCCAGACGCTCGTCAGACGCAGAAGATACCGTGGTTGAAGAAACAGTGGGTTCTGCTGGCATAGAAGTCATTCTGCCTAATTCTCTCAATGGAAAGGTGGAAGTAATTAATGTTAATGGTGTAAACTTAGACAGCAACGGATATCCCGAGGTTGATGTTACATTTAAACTCGTAGCAAAGGTAAGCACGTCATCCCTCGTAGGTTCTACCAACC
Organism: uncultured Prevotellaceae bacterium; assembly: GCA_900313335.1. Classification (GTDB taxonomy): domain Bacteria; phylum Bacteroidota; class Bacteroidia; order Bacteroidales; family Bacteroidaceae; genus Physcousia. The sequence goes on along the minus strand of OMQX01000032.1, from coordinate 21,036 downwards.
AGTTGTGGATCGCCGGAATTGGGCAGGATGCCAACGGGGTAGATGTAAAGGATCTGTTGCCAAACTACAAAGAATGGCGTACAGATGATAGCGATGGAACAGAATTCAAGTCTTTCCTCGAGTCCGAACCCGGGAGTGTATCAGGGCCAGTCTTGATATGCTCCCGTTTTTTTACTATTTTATATCACTGCTTCATCACCGATACCCTCAGGGAGCGACAATTGCAGGCTCCTGGGGATAACACGTGTAGACTCCCGAGGTAACAAAATAGAGGACATTGTCGTTAAATTTTCATTATTATTTACAATTTGTTTCCTATTTTTCTTGTTTTAATATATTTTTTTTAAATTTGTGCTGGTTGTAATGTATTTTTAATTAAAGTTAAAATAAGATGAAAAAGTTTTTGTCATTTTTTATTTGTCTGTTTGCTACAACTGTTTATGCTCAGACGGAGTATGATGTAGAGTTTTATTCGGAGACAGCTGACGCCATTCTGTTGAATGTGAAAGTGTACAACGTGAAGGAGAAGGATGCTAATGACGAGGCTTGCCGGGCAGCTGTAGAGACGGTTTTGTTCGAGGGTGTAAAAGAATCTCGCACTCATAAACAACCTATAATACGCAACAGGGAGCAGGCTATGCAAAAGAATGGCCCGTACTTGCATCGTTTTCTGGACGAGGGTGGTTACAAGACATTTATCAAGGGCTGTATGATTACGGATAAGGGTAAGGATGAGCAGAAGCGCAAGTATTTTACTTGCAGTGTGAATGTACTCTCGAAAGCTATGCGTCAGTCGGTAACGAAAGCTACGACTGGCGGAGGATTTGGATTCTAAATATTGGACAGATATGAAAAAGTTGTATGTTTTATTGGCTGCAATTTTGTTGGCGGCTCCGTTTTGCGAGATTGCAGCTCAGAAGATTATGGTGATTCCCTACACCAAGCAGGGCGAAGACTTGCGCAAGAAGGTTGAGGATGATGATAATTACCGTATTGCAATTACTAAGGTTAAGGAGGCGTTTGACAATGTTGGTGCTTCTACTATAGACCTGATTCCGAAACTGAAGGCTATGTCGAACAACATTGCTTTCCAGCAGAATACTCAGAATGACCTGAAGAAGATGGTTATCGAGCAGTCTGGTGCAGATTTTTATGTAGAGGTCGAGGTTATCCCAACTTTTAGCAACGGTTTGGGCTCGTGCAAGTTGATTATGACGGCTTATGATGCGAGCAGTGCTGAATCTCTGGCTAACAAGGTAAGCGACAGCGGTCAGTTCAATACAACGGATTTTGGTGCGCTAGCTGCAAAGGCTGCCCAGAAGGTTGCCAAGCAGTTGGTCGAGACAATGGATAACAAGTTCCAACTGATGGTTGCAAACGGTCGTGCTATTATGATTAACTTCGCGTTCAGTCAGGATAGTGATATGGACATGGAGAGTCAGGTTTCGACGGGTAATCTGCTGAAGGAGGAACTGGAGTTGTGGATGGAGGAAAATGCATTCAACAACCAATATCACTTACAGGGCGTCGTTGAGAAGAGCATGATTTTTGACGAGGTGCGTATTCCTGTATTTGACGAGAATACCGGCCGTCCTGTTACTCCAAGTCGTTGGATGATGAAGTTACGCAGGTTCCTGCGCCAGGAGCTGAAGCTTAACTTCAACGAGAGTATAAATCAGGGTAAGGTGTTTATTAACTTTGAATAATATATTGTCGTGGTTATGAAGAGGTTTGTTTCTGTCCTGTCTGCAATCATGCTGTGTGCGTGTATTGCAGCTCAAGGCATATGCCTGGGCGTTGTTGTTCCGGATGAGCCCGAGGATGGTATAAGCAAGGCTGCGTTCAAGAAACTGGGAACTCGCCTGGAGCGTCTGTTGACGAACCAAGGAGCTGTATGTGTAAACAGCAGCAATATTGTGTTGTTTCCGGTTATCAATATCAAGAACAACAACAATTGTATCATCGAGGGTGGTATGCGTAATATCTATCATGTCGAATTCGAACTGACAATCAAGTGTGTGAGCATGGCTTCGAATACTACATTCGGTACTGTGACCTATGATTGTGTTGGTGACGGATATGACAAGGGCGAGGCTGTCTCTAACGGATTCAGCAACATTAACAAGAAGTTCGGTGCTTTCTATGCTGATGTTAAGAAGAAAGTAGAGGAGTACTATACAGCAAACAAGGCTGCTCTGCTTGCAAAGGCGCGCAGTTTGGTTCAGCAGCAAAAGTATGACGAGGCAATGGCTATCCTGTACGAGTTCCCGCAGGGTTGTGAGGGATATGAGGAGATACAGAAGGAATTGGCTGGTGTGTTCCGCAGTTATCAGACAAAGAACTGCTCGCAGGCTTTGCAGGCAGCCCAAAGTTGCTTTGCTACCCAAGACTACGAGGGTGCTGCTGCCATTCTTGGTACTATTGATGCTACAAGTTCTTGCTCCGGCGATGTTGCTGCACTGCAGGAAAAGATTCGTGCTAAGATAAATCAGGATATTGCAGACCAAAAGGCAGAGGAACGTGCGGACAAGGATCGTGCTGAACGTATGGAGAAAGCTCGCCTGAATGCTGTGACAAAAGTTATGACATCATATTATAATTCGCGTCCACGTATTACGTATCATGCAGTTACGGTACATCATCGTTGGTAAATTTATACATTTAAGCTATAATCCATTCTTTAACTAAATTTATTACTCTGAATTATGAAAAAGGTAATTCTTTCTGCTTTCGTGGCAATGTTCTGTGCTACAGGTTTTGCACAGGATGTCACAAAAGAGGTTGTAAATGTCGAAGGATTTACGTACAACAACGATTTCACGGCAAGTGAAGTTGCTACGGTACGCCGTAATGTAGTGAGCAGTCTTCAGAACACAAAACGCATAATCGTTGTTGACTTGACACAGCAGGCATCTGTAGCAAATGAGGCAAAAAAACGCCAGAATGCAACTCGCATGAATGACAACCACGAAGTAAAGGATATTGTTGAATTGAATGCTAACTTCATTCTGAAGGGTGCATTGAACAGCATTAATACTGTTTCCAAGACTGGTAAGGACCTCATTAGCGGCAACTCCTATACTTACTGGGAGTCTAAACTGAGCTATACAATTGTCCTGATAGATCCGGCAACAGGTGCAACAGCCAGCACCAATACATACACAAGCACTGCAACAAGCCGTGATGGTTCTCAGGCTGCCCGTAACTCGGCTATCGAGGGTTCCGCAAGCAACATGAAGAAGTTCATCGAGGATTGTTTCCCTGTAAAGGGTACTATCGTAGCAATTGCCGATGGTGATAGCAAAAAGGCTAAGACAGTTTACATTAACCTGGGTAATGATGCCGGTATGACCAAGGGACAGAAGTTGGCTGTATATCAGGTTATCGATATCGCAGGCGAGAAGAGTGAGAAGGAAATTGGTACACTGACTGTACAGGAATCTATGAGTGCTACACGTTCTCTGTGCAAGGTTGATAAGGGCGGTGACATTATTGTCAAGGCTATGGCTACAAATGCCGAACTTACAATCAAGACTCGTGCAAAGCGTGGTTTCTTCGCTGATGTATTCTAATAATATGCAATTTTTCAGGATTGCTCAATCATGAAATAATATACCCCTGGTTTCGGTCATGAAACCGGGGGTTAATTTTTATGGCTTTTCAGGAGTTGATAGCCTCCAGTATCTGCAGGGCATCTGATACTGTATTGATGTCGTTGACAATCATACTGCGCTGGCTGTTTTTCTCGCGTAGCTGGCAGCGCGCAGAGTTTACGCTGAAGAATGAAATTATACGGTCGAAGACAGGGCTCTGATAGAATGCGCTGTCGGCATTGCTTACGAAGACAAGCCGCATCTGACCTTGTTTGAGAATAAGCCGTTCAACGCCTAATTCCTTGCCTAACTGGCGCAGGCGTATCATTTGGCACAGGTCTATGGCTTCGGGAGGAATCTTACCGAAACGGTCGCGAAGGCGTGTCTGGAAATCCTGTATCTGCTGTAAGGTCTCCATCTGGTCGAGTTCGCGATAGAGGAGCATGCGTTCGCTGCTGGTTGGTACATATGTTTCGGGCAGATGGGCAGTAAGGTCGGTGTCTAACTGACATTCATCGACAAACTCGCTGCCGCTGTTGAGGCTTCCTTCCTGTATCTTTTCTCGGAAGAGGTTCTGGAATTCGTCGTTACGGAGTTCTCGTACCGCCTCGGACAGGATTTTCTGGTAAGTCTCGTATCCCAAATCGGATATGAATCCGCTTTGTTCTGCTCCCAACAGGTTGCCTGCTCCTCGTATGTCGAGGTCCTGCATGGCGATGTGTATGCCGCTACCCAAATCGCTGAATGTCTCGATGGCCTGGAGTCGGCGACGTGCTTCCTGTGAAAGTGAGGAGAGTGGGGGAGAGAGCAGGTAGCAGAAGGCTTTGCGGTTGCTTCGGCCTACTCGCCCGCGCATCTGGTGCAGGTCGCTGAGCCCGAAATTGTGTGCCTGGCATACTACGATTGTATTGGCATTGGGCATGTCTACACCGCTTTCGATAATGGTGGTGGATATAAGTACGTCGTAGTCGTAGTTGGCGAAGCCTAGGATGATGTTCTCCAGTTTCTCAGGAGGCATCTGTCCGTGTCCGACGGCTACGCGTGCATCTGGAACGTACCTGTGTACTATCTGTTCGATTTCGGGGAGCGAGGCTATGCGGTTGCAGACGATGAACGTCTGGCCATTGCGGCTCATTTCGAAATTGATTGCCTGGGCAAGGATTTCACCGCTGAAGGTGCATAGCTGTGTATATATAGGATAGCGATTTGGTGGTGGGGTATGGATGACACTGAGGTCGCGCGCTCCCATAAGCGAGAACTGCAGCGTTCTGGGGATGGGGGTTGCCGTGAGGGTGAGTGTATCGATGTTGGTCTTCATCTGGCGTATCTTTTCCTTGGTGGATACACCGAATTTCTGTTCCTCGTCAATAATCAACAGACCGAGGTCGTGCCATTGCACTGCCTTGCCTGTCAGGCGATGTGTGCCGATAAGGATGTCTATCTTGCCGTCGGCAAGGTCCTGGAGCAGGGCTTTTGTCTGTAGTGGCGTACGTGCCCTTGAAAGATAGTCAACACGTACGGGCATGTCCTTCAGACGGTTTGTAAATGTGTGATAATGCTGGTATGCCAAGACTGTAGTGGGCACAAGTACGGCGACTTGCTTGCCATCGGTTGCTGCCTTGAATGCTGCTCGTATTGCTACCTCGGTTTTCCCGAAGCCTACGTCTCCGCAAACAAGCCGGTCCATGGGACGTGCTTTTTGCATGTCGTTCTTGACATCCTGGGTAGCACGGAACTGATCCGGTGTATCCTCGTACAGGAAAGATGCTTCAAGTTCGGCCTGCAGATAGGTGTCGGGGCTGAATGAATAGCCTTTCTGGGTGCGTCGGCGACTGTACAGTTTAATAAGGTCACGGGCAATGTCCTTGATTTTTGTCTTGGTGCGTTCCTTGAGACGTTCCCATGCTCCCGTGCCTAATCTGTTGATGCGCGGTGCCGTCCCTTCCTGTCCCTTGTATTTGCTGATTTTGTGCAGGGAATGTATGCTGACATATATTACTCCTCCGCCATCGTAGTTAATACGTATCTTCTCTACCATCTGACCACCTTCGGGTATACTGATAAGCCCTCCGAACCGACCTACGCCGTGGTCAATATGTACCACGTAGTCGCCAAGTTGGAACTGTTGTATTTCCTTGAGTGTAAGTGCCATCTTGCCACGTCTGGCCTTCTCGCTTCGCAAATTGTATTTGTGAAAGCGGTCAAATATCTGGTGGTCGGTGAAAATAACTGTTTTACAGTCCTGGTCTATGAAGCCGGCATGAAGAGTGCGTGTAACAGGGGTAAAGTGTATTCCTGCACCTATGTCACGGAAAATGCTTTCCAGACGGTCAGTCTGCTTTTGGCTGTCTGCAAGTATATATATCTTGTACTTTTCCTCCTGAAGGTGCTTAAGTTCGGTGGTAAGAAGGTCAAAGTTCTTATGGAAGACAGGCTGTGGCGATATATTGAACTGAAGGTTTGGCTTGATATTTGTATATAATTCTATATCAGTTATATTATCATAGCCAAGAAGGACTGTCTTAAAGTTTGTTATATGATGGTTGAAGATATCAGGATTGCACAGTGTCTGTTGTTTGTCGAGCTGTTTGTCTTCCTCTGCTGCGGAAATCTCGGCACTCATTCCAAATCCCTCGCTCCATATCCGCTGGATTTCCTGTGACAGGAATACCATGTCGCGTGTGACAATTATAGTATCCTGGGGCAGGAAACTGAGGATTGGGACGCATTGCTCAGTGGATGTGGTGAGTTCGGGGACGATCTGGATTTCCGAAAGTTTGTCAATGCTCAACTGGTTCTCAACATCGAATGTGCGCAGGGAATCTATTTCATCGCCGAAGAAATCTATGCGGTATGGGTGCTCGCATGAGAAACTGTATACATCTACGAGCGAACCTCGTACGGCAAATTGCCCAGGTTCGTATACATAGTCTGTGCGCTGAAAGCCTAAATCGAACAGTTTATTCTGTACATCCTTGATATCTATGTTCTGACCCTTGCTTAGCGACAGGGTGTTGGTCTCGAGTTGTTGTCTGGAAACGGCCAGCTCGGACATTGCACTGGGATATGTTACAATAAATAATGGAGTCTTGCCTGTGGAAAGGCGCGTAAGTGCATCGGTGCGCAGTATCTCACTTGCAGCGTCACGCTGACCATACTTGACAGCACGTCGGAAACTGCTGGGCAGGAAACAGATGCTGTCGGCATGTCTGCCGTTTTCAGTATTACCGCCATTAAGAATTTGATTGAGGTCATTATAGAAATATCCAGCCTGTTCCTCGTCATCCATGATAAACAGGAACGGCATTGAAAATGCTTCGGGCCAAGCCAGGCCGACAGCACTGAAAACCAACGGAGCAGAACTGGCATGAAGACCGCTGATGGTGATTTTCTTCTGACTATTGTCAATAAGCATTCGCCCCAGCGCTTTGACTCTGGGACTATGTGCAAATAGGGACTGTAGTTCCTGTATTTCCATAAAACAGGGACAAATTTATAAAAATTTCATTGGAAAAGCGTTCAATCACATTATATTTGATTACATTTGTATTGTGAAAGTCAGCATTACCTGGTAATTTATAATTTTCAAAAATGAACAGCGACAGTGTAATCATAATTCCTACGTACAACGAGAAGGAGAATATCGAGGCTATAATCCGAGCCATCAATGATTTGGAAAAGAAATTTGACATTCTGGTTATTGATGACGGCAGTCCTGACGGCACTGCTACTATTGTTAAGGGCCTGATGGAGGATGAATTTGCCGGAAAACTGCATATTATTGAACGCAGTGGCAAGTTGGGTCTTGGAACTGCATATATTACGGGCTTCAAATGGGCAATAGAGCAGAAATATGACTATATTTTTGAAATGGATGCCGATTTCAGTCATGCTCCCTCTGACTTACCTCGCCTTTATGCTGCATGTCATGATGAAGGCTATGGCGTGGCTGTAGGCAGTCGATACATAACCGGTGTAAATGTTGTAAACTGGCCGATTGGGCGTGTCCTGATGTCATATTATGCCAGTGCCTATGTACGTACCGTATTGGGAATCAAACTTCGCGATACGACGGCTGGCTTTGTTTGTTGGAAGCGCGAGGTATTGGAGACAATATCACTGGATGACGTTAGATTCAAGGGATATGCATTCCAGATTGAGATGAAATACACAGCACTGAAACTTGGATTCAAGATAAAGGAGGTTCCGGTAGTGTTCGTAAATCGCGAATTAGGCACGAGCAAGATGTCTGGAGGCATATTTGGAGAAGCATTCTTTGGCGTCATGAGGCTTCGCTTTACAAAATTCAGGAGAAGAAAGTGATTATCAAGGGGGCTATAATCGTAAATGAAGGTCTGGAAAGGGTAGGGGACGTATTGGTCCGTGATGGTGTAATACAACAGATTTCCAGTTCTTTGGATATTATCGACGATGAGATCATTGATGCTCATGACTGCTATTTGTTACCAGGTATAATAGATGATCACGTACATTTCCGTGAGCCGGGCCTGACCAGCAAGGCAGATATGCACACGGAGAGTATGGCTGCAGTAGCCGGTGGCGTTACCAGTGTATTGGATATGCCGAATGTCGTTCCGCAGACAACTTCTTACGAAACATGGATGCAAAGAATGCAACTTGCTGAAAAACAAATGCATTGCAACTATGGTTTCTTTATAGGCGCAACAAACTCCAACATGGATGAAATACAGAGATTACCGGTGGAACAATACCCCGGAGTGAAGCTCTTCATGGGTAGCAGTACCGGCAACATGTTGGTTGACAGGAAGGAATCCCTGATGCGTATATTCCGCAATTCACCTAAAATAATTATGGCTCATTGTGAGGATACGGCTATAATTAACAGAAATATGCAAATTGCGCGTGAGCTGTTTGGAGATGATCCTGACATAATTCATCATTCGGCAATACGCAGCCGAGAGGCTTGTATTGCCAGCAGTTCGCTGGCGGTAAAGATGGCCAGGGAAACAGGTGCAAGGCTACATATAGCACATATTTCAACAGCCGAGGAACTTGAATTGCTTGAAACATTTGATTCTCAGGAGAATCCAATTGAAGCCAGGATTACCGGTGAGGCTTGTGTTTCACACCTTATTTATACGCAAGAGGATTATAAACGCTTGGGAACAAGGATAAAGTGCAATCCGGCAATTAAACATAATACTGACCGTGAGGCATTACGTAGAGCGTTGACAGATGGAAGGATAGCGGTAGTGGGAACTGATCATGCACCGCATCTGCTTGCAGATAAGAATGGCGGAGCACGTTCTGCAGCGAGCGGAATACCTATGATACAGTTCTCGCTGATTTCCATGTTGGAATTGGTCAGCGAAGGCATCCTGACATTAACTCGTCTTGTTGAGCTGATGTGTCATAATCCTGCAAAATTATTTGGAATACAACAGCGTGGATTCATTCGTGAAGGAATGTATGCAGATTTGGTCCTTGTCAAATGTACAGAACCTTACCGTTTAACTAAGGATTCAATTCTGAGCAAATGCGGATGGTCACCGCGTGAGAATGACGTGTTTAGCTGGAAGGTCTGCAAGACGTACATTTCCGGAAATCTCGTTTATAATGGTACGAATGTAAATACATCATTTCACGGAAATCCTTTGTTATTCACTTAAAACGAATATAATGGTAATTATGTTTAATTACCTTTGTATTTTTAAAATATAAACAATCTCCTATTCTATATAAATCAGTCCATTCTATTAAGATAGTCTTCATATTGGTACTGTCTGAGAATCTCTACACTGTCATCCATTCGCCTGATTGCAATTGACGGATGATGTATTCCGTTGAACATGCATGTCTTTACAGTTGTGTAATGGTTCATGTCCTCGAGGATTATCTTTTCGCCAATCTGCAGTTCGTGATCGAAAATCCACGAACTCATGAAATCGCCGCTTAGACAACTGTTTCCGCCCAGACGATAGCAAAAGCCAATTGTGTGTCCTTCCTGGTTCTTTATGTCATCCTTGCTGGAAACTACTCCCTTTTCATCTTCTATTGTCTCTGCACCGCGTACTTTTGGCCAATATGGCATTTCCAGACAATCAGGCATGTGACATGTAAATGATACGTTCAGGATTGCCGTACGTATACCATGATTTTCGACAATATCTACAACACTTGAAACAAGAGGGCCTGTCTGCCAGGCAAAGGCGCTACCAGGCTCCAGGGTGATATGCAGATGCGGATATTCTGCGCGTAGATCCTGCAAGGTCTTAATAAGCAGTTCTACATTATACTCCTTACGTGTCATAAGATGCCCGCCTCCAAGATTGAGCCACTTGATACGCGAGAACCATTTACCGAAATTCTTCTTTATATATATAAGGTTATCAGCAAAATCCTCTGCAGAACTTTCACAATGACAATGACAATGGAATCCGTCAATCTTGTCCAAAATATCCTCATGTTTTGAAAGATCGTCCGCGGTCACTCCGAAACGAGTTCCTGGAGCCGTTGGATTATACAAATCCGTTTCTATATGGGAGTGTTCGGGATTTATGCGTAAACCGCAGGAAATTACCTGATGATCCCCCACCCTGTCAGATATGGAATTCCAGTCCCCCACCTTTGGTATAAAATGTTCTAACTGACTGATACTATTGAATGTAATGTGGCTTGAGCAACGCAGTATTTCGGCAAAAGTATCATCTTCGTACGCTGGGCTGTATGTATGCGCCGGTGAGCCGAATTGCTCAAACGCGAGGCGCGCTTCATATACGCTGCTTGCTGTTGTTTGATTGATGTATTCGCGGAATATTGGGAATGTTTTCCATAATGCGAATGCCTTGAAAGCCAGGATTATCTCTACCCCGCTCCTTTCTGCTACACTCTTAATCAAAGAAAGGTTGCTGCGGAGCAACCTTTCCTCTATGATATAATATGGTGTATTAGGTTCAGTCATTAGTTTAGAGTGAATAAGATATTAGTATACCCACTTTACATTGTCAATCCACAACGTAGTGCCTTCGCTTCCCACGTATGGACCTCCACAGCTGCTGTCAAACTTGATAATAGCATGCGTTGGAGTAGCATCCTCCTCAGTCCAACCGTCTTCCTTGATAACAACCATCTTGCCTTTTGAGTTGGTTGTGTAAAATGCGTTTTCGCCATTTATAAGACCCATGAAAGGCTTGTAAAAACTCTTTTGGGTGATATCGCCATAGTTCAGTTCAAATGTCTTACCGTTTACCCATCCTGTATTGTTCGCAAAACGCATACGTAATGTAGCAACACGCTTTGCAGTGATATTACCTTCAGCATCCTCGCTACGCTGTTGAAGCAAAACGATAACCTCTGGCATATCCTTGCCAGCAACTACCTGTTCTTTTGAGAAACCGTTCTTGCGAATACGATTGGGTTCCTCGGACAGCTGTACCTTATAGTCAAACTTGATAGCACGCGGACGCTTGGTAAACGGAATACCTGCACACATCTTGCTCATAGGGTTCTTCGTCGAGGTTATCGGCTCGATCATCTTGCCTGTGAATACGCTGCCACTTGCCAGGACGTTGATATTAATCATACCAAGAACCTTTACCTTCTCTATGTGCGTGTACAACTTTGCACATGACCCTCCTGCATGCTCGTCCTTGAATACGCTGGCATTCGTCTTCAATACACCGCTGACCTTGGCATACACATTACTTGTAGCCCATGGAGAACCACCTTGATTGGTATATGGTTTGGTCTCTGTCCAGTGTGCAGTAGGCCCTATTTCCATCAGAGTTTTTTTCTTGCCTCCAATTATTGAGCTTTCCTTGATGTCACGCTGAATCCACTGCTCGAAGTTACCATATTTGATAAGTTCTTCCTGAGCAAATGCCTGTGTAGTAATACACAAGATGAAAATCAAGAACAAATTCTTCGGCTTCATATTACCTGTAAATACGTTTATATATTCTGTTTAGAATGCTTCACCAAAGTTGAATACAAAGCTACCACCATGCTTGGTGAACCCGTAGTCAAGTCGGACATTCATTCGAGGCTTAAACTCCCAACGCAAACCAAATCCATAGTTTGGCAGAGTCTCTTTCCAGTAGATATGGTCAAAATCGTGGAAAACGTTGATCATGCCAACCCATGCTGCAAGACCAAGACGCCACTTGATACGCTGGCGCAATTCAATCTGGGTTTCCATAACGTTGTTGTCACGGTACTGACCGAAGAAGTAACCGCGCCCCATACCCTGGAATCCTGTACTTGCCAAACGTGTCCATGGGACGAAGTCGCTACCATAGTTAAACTGTCCATGTACCTGGAACGCCAGTGTACACTTTGTCCAAAGACTGGTATAGTTGCTATATTTTATATCTGTCTTCCAGAAATCATATTTATTGAGACCTGGGGCAAAATACAGCTGCTGGAAACGGAAATAATGACCACGATAGGCATTCATGGCAAAATCACGACTGTCATAGGTGAGGCAAAGACCAAGACCTGTTGTAGCCAGACTTTGTGACTGAACCTCGCCTGTCGGGGTTGTCAGGTATGTTTCCATCAGCTTTTCCTTATCGTATATCTTGCCATCGATTTCAATTTCGCCCTTCTCATACTTGAATGTATTGGTATAAAGAAAATCAAGCTTTGGACCAATGTACAGGTCCTTTGCCAATTTCCAGGTGAAGTCACCGTCAAGCATAAATACAAACTGCTTGAACTCTACCGGAACATTCTTTTCTGCTGCCTCATAGCCGTTAAGAATATTTCCTTCAGGATCACGGGCTCCCCAATAGGCAGACGGATAGTGAGTAAGACTAAGTTCGTAGTTCCAGCGGTGCTTGTCATGCTTCATGAAGTTGTGTCCTTCGACACCTATTACAGCCATACCCTTTACACTGAACTGGAAGAACAGGCTCATCACGCTCTTCTGGAGTGTCTTGTCGCTTCGGTCAAAACTATACAATGCAGTATATCCGCCACCAAAAGCAAAACTGGTGTTTGCATTATATGCAGGACCTACGATAAAACTGCCGTCAAATTTCTTCTCTTCGTGGCGTGTTGTATTGTTCAGATAGTTGTACAGCATGTAGAAAGGCTTCCATATCTTGTGCTTTGGAATCTTATATACACGCCTCTGACCCGTCATAGGATCAATAACAATACTGTCGCGGCCCATATTTGGCTCCGGCATTGCCTCGGCATGAATGTCCTTCATAATATATAAAAAATTATGTATTAATTTAAATCGCAGACAAAGATATGAAAATTTATGCTAATATTTTGTTTCTTACACAATATTATAGTAATTTTGCCCGCAAAAAGGACACTTTTATTCTCATATATAGCGTTTTATGAGCAATCATGACATGAATATGGCCAGTCGCATTGAGGCTGACCGTCGTATTTTGGAGTTGTTGTCGCAGACATTTCCCACTCAGGACAGTGCCAGTACTGAGATAATCAATCTGGAAGCCATTCTGCGTCTCCCAAAGGGTACGGAACATTTTGTTGCCGACATACATGGCGAGCATGAGGCATTCCAGCATATATTGAAAAATGCCTCGGGAAACATCCGCCGCAAGGTCAACGAATTATTTCAGGATACGCTTGAGCCGGAGGTAATAAAGGAACTGTGTACCCTGATATACTATCCCGAGGAGAAACTTGAACTGATTGAGGCAAAGGACGAGGATTCCGACGAATTCTACTCCACTACCCTACAACGCCTCGTACTTGTCTTGCGCAGTGTCAGCAGCAAATACACACGCAGCAGGGTACGCAAGGCCCTGCCAAGGCAATTTGCATACATTATTGAGGAATTGCTGCATGAAAAGGCGGATGACGACGACAAGACGGCATACCTTCAGGGAATCGTAGACAGTATAATACAGACGGATCAGGCTCCTAATTTCATTACAGCCATGTGCCAGGTCATACAGCAGCTGAGTATTGACCAGTTGCATATCCTTGGCGATATATGGGACAGAGGACCGGGTGCACACATTATCATGGATACCCTGCTACAGTATCACAATTTCGATATAACATGGGGCAATCACGATGCATTATGGATGGGAGCTGCAGCAGGTAACGACTGCTGCATCTGCAACGTATTGCGCTTCTGCCTCCGATTCGGCAACATGGATACGCTGGAGGATGGATATGGCATAAACCTCCTGCCATTGGCACAGCTTGCCATGGAAGCATACAAGGATGATCCAGCCACCATTTTCCTGCCCCAGCGAAAGGTTGATGAGCGCCAGTGCCAGCTCATAGGACGCATGCACAAGGCAATTACCATCATACAGTTCAAGCTGGAGCGCAATATGATCGAGAAGCATCCGGAATGGGTAATTGACCGCACCGATACATTGGGCGGAATAGACATACAGCGCGGTGTATACATTGTTAACGGACGCGAATATCCATTGCGTGATACCCTATTCCCGACTATTGACGACTGGAATGATCCCTATCGCCTTACACCACAGGAAGAGGAAATGATGGCCAAGCTACATCATTCATTCCGCGTATCAGACAAGTTGCAGAAACATATAAAATGTATCCTCAGCCATGGCGGAATGTACAATATATGCAACGGCAACCTGCTGTTCCATGCCAGTGTACCACTCAACGATGATGGCAGCCTGAAGGAGGTTCAGCTCATGGGAAGGAAATACAGTGGCAAGGAACTCATGAACCGTATAGGAATACTTGTACGCAGTGCATTCAATACAGATACACCACGTGAAGAAAAACTTGCAGCACGCGATTATCTGCTATATCTGTGGTGCGGCCCCGAATCACCCTTGTTCGACAAGAGCCGCATGACTACCTTCCAGCGTTATCTGATAGGTGACAAGGATCTGATTCACGAGGAAAAAGGAGCATATTTCCGCCTGCGCAATGACGAGAATGTGTGCAACCATATTCTGGACAGCTTTGGCGTACAGGGAGAACACCGCCATATAATCAACGGACATGTACCAGTACACGTCAGTGCTGGCGAAAGTCCCATAAAGGCAAACGGACGTCTTATGGTTATCGACGGCGGATTCAGCCAGCACTACCACAGTACTACAGGTATTGCAGGATATACCCTTGTATACCATTCGCGCGGATTTGAACTTATTCAGCACGAACCGTTTACCAGCAAGCGTGATGCCATACAAAACGGCTCGGACATACATGGAAGTATACAACTGGTAGAGTTAAGCGGACATCGCTTACGCGTACGTGACACGGACCGCGGACGCAAGATCCACAAACAGATAGCCGAACTGCGTGAGCTGCTATATGCATACCGACACGGATATATCCGCACTAAGTAACCATTATCAACAAACCAATTCAGACTAATGCGCAATAAGACCGGAGCACAATACGCAGCCGACAAATATCTCGAAATTCCAGTACGCGAGGCAACCACCCTCATGGAGTTCCTGCTTAAGCAGATGGGTATTAGCAGAAACCGTGCCAAGGACCTGCTCAGCGGCCGTGCCGTAACCGTTGACCGCAAGCTTACCACACAGTACGACACACCCCTTTCTCCCGGACAGCTTGTACGCGTTTCTCGTCATCGTCAGAGCACGATGCTTGTTAGCAAGTACGTCAAGATAGTTTACGAAGACAAGGACCTTGTCGTCATCGAGAAGAGCGCCGGTATCCTCAGTATGGCTGCAACAGCCAAGCAGTACAGCATCAAGAATATCCTTGACGAATATTTCGTCAAGCGACATTTCAAGTGTACTGCACATGTAGTGCATCGCCTTGACCGTGATACTAGCGGGCTGATGATGTATGCTAAGAATCGCGAAACAGCACTGGCACTCGAGGAAAACTGGAAGGAAACAGTATACGACAGAAGGTATATGGCCGTCCTATGCGGCAATATGCCCCAGGAAGGAGGAACGGAACGTTCGTACCTGAAGGACAACAAGGCATTCATCACATACTCCTCAGCTACAGACAACGGAGGCAAACTGGCGATTACACACTATCGCCGCTTGCGTTGTAACGAAAACTTTACCTTAGCAGAAATGAAGCTTGAAACCGGACGCAAGAATCAAATACGTGTACACATGGCAGACATCGGCTTTCCTATAGCCGGGGATAAGAAATACGGTAATGCCGTTGATCCTCTGGGACGTTTGTGCCTGCACGCATATCGTCTCAATTTCATTCATCCCGTAACAGGCGAGGACATGCAGTTTGAAACACCTGTACCAAAGGAATTCCTGAAACTGTTTTGAAAAACATCATGCACCAGCCTAAATTAGCAATCGTAGATTCCAATATTCTGTCAGGACTTGGATTACAAAGCATTCTGGAGGAGATTATCCCCGTTGCCGAGGTAATCCTGATTGACAGGTTCGAGGATATACATAAGCTCAATATCGGGGAATATGCACATTTTTTCGTGGCTTCGCGCATATTCTTCGAACACAACCATTTCTTCCGCACAAACAACATGCGATGCATAGTGCTTGTGAACGGTGAGATGAGCATTGCCGGTGTCAAGACGATAAACGTCTGTCAGAGCGAAAAGGGACTGGTGCGTGACATCATTTCACTCAACCGTATGAATCATGGTCCGGAAGGCCCTGTACCACTACCCTATCCTGTTTCCAAAGGTCATAACCAGAAACCAACTGCCATGCTGCTGTCACAGCGTGAAGCCGAGGTAGCAATCCTGCTTAGTAAAGGATTAATAAACAAGGAAATAGCCGACAGGCTCAACATCAGCCTGACAACGGTGATTTCTCATCGCAAGAACATTATGGACAAGCTGCATGCACGCAGTTTGGCCGACATCATCATATATGTCGTGATGAACAACCTTGCGGATATCAGCGAACTTTAAAACACAAACGTCATATCAATGCCTATCTGCAGAGGTCTGCAATGCTGAGCATAGGCACGATTTGAGCTTTGGAAATAAAAGGTATTGTATTGGCTGTCTGTCAGGTTGCGGCCCCAGACCTGTATGTTTCCAAAACTCGTTGCCAGATTAAGGCGCGCTCCCAATAAAGAATAGAAACCCTGCGAAGCATCATTTGCCTCCGTCCAGTATATGCGTCCGGCACCGTTGTATGTTGCACCGAGGGTTAGCTTCTTTGCCCACTTGCTAGTCAAGGTCCATGTATAGGCGGCGTCAATATTGAGTGTATGCTGTGGTACGAACGGTATGTAATTGCCGCTGTAATCCTGATCGTTCCCTGCATCATATTCAACAAACTTGGCATTTGTGAAGCCATAGTTTGCACTGAGAGAGAGAGACTTGACAGGCATATACAGGATACTTGTCTCTACACCAAAGCTCCGGCTCTTACCGGCATTTACCATTTGACGCCCCAACCCCGATTCCGTAAAGCGTGTGATCTGCTGGTCACGGGTCATAATATAGAACACTGCAGCATCAAGGACAAATTTACCATCCTTTGTCATGAGATGTGCACCCAATTCGTAGTTCCAGGAATACTCTGGCTTGAACGCAACGCCGTTGACGTCAGGCATTTCAACCTTAGGCAAGGCATTCTCAATCGTCGGCTTCAGACGTGAAGCCATAGCCGGCATATTCTCGTCCAGATAAGCAAATACGCCCTCCTTGACACCGTCAATCATCTTTTTCTGCATGGCACCCTGCAGGATATCGCTGAACATCTGAACATTGTAGCCTCCGCTACGCATACCATTGGTTATACTGGCATAAACATTGTTGTCTGTGTTGAATTTATACTTGAATGCGAACTTAGGCAGCACACGCACATACCCGTTTGCAATATTGCCTTTATATTCGTAGATATCAGCACGAAGGTTCTGCAGATTAACACCCATCTGAGGCATAGAGAAGCTATACTGAACAGTAGAAGGTGCATTGTAGTCTATACTGTTGCGCTCATAATCCAGACGCAGGCCTGCAGTAGCGCTGAAGTTATCCGTGAAATTATATGTACTCTGATGGAAAAGCGCTATATTGAACCTCGGTGTATCAAACGTACCTCCAACCCCGAAATTGTCATCATCAAAACTTATCGCCATCTGGGGGGTGGCGGGCATCGCACTGTTTATATTGTTCTCAAGAAGTGCTATGCCATCGCTGTAAAAAGTAACAGGTCCTGTCGTATGGAGCCACTGATACATCAGATTCATACCACATATCCACTTCCATCGGCTCTCGTTTGTATTATGGAATGTTATCTCCTCGTTTAGCGAATTGATACGCTGTTTCTGTTCCAGGGTATACATATCAGCATTGATGAAATCCTGATCAAGGAACATACGGTCATTAAGCCACTGATAGCAGGTTATACTGGTCGCGGTTACATCTTTCATACGATAATCAAGTTTCAAGCCGGCATTCAGCAGGCTACGCCGATATATATTCTCGTGGTTATTGGTAATCCTGCCTGAATAATCAGGATAGTGCTCATCACCTGATACAGGTCCTATATAATAATATGGATATGCACCTTCGTTTGTATATTCGTACGATGCATTAAAATCCAAGGTAAGCCGTTCCGAAGGCAGATATACCAAACGTGCCTTGGCACCACCGATATTCGCCCAGTCAACCTTTTGCCCTGTTAAGTCATTACGGAAGAGCCCTTGAGTACCGTTGTAATATCCACCGATGCTGAAAGCCAGCTTCCTGCTTGGGCGATGATAGTGAATGATGGATGCCTGACGGCGATTCTCGTGAGAGACGTAGCCGAGTTTCAGTGTAGTTCCCTGATAATAAAAAGGATTACGAGTATATATCTTGACTATGCCGCCCATGGTGTTACGACCATAAAGCGTTCCCTGTGGACCACGCAGTACGTCAACACGCTCAATATCGTAGAGGTTGAAATCAAAACCGCTCTTGTCGAAATACGGCATATTGTCGACATACAATCCTACGGCACTCTCGTTCATACGCGAACCGATACCGCGTATATACACAGCACTGGTCAGACGGCTACCGTAATCAGGAATAAACAGGTTGGGAACAATTGTGCTTATTCCCTTCATTGATGTAATATGGTTGTCGTTTACCTTGTTTGCGTCAAGCGAACTGAAGCTAAGAGGCAAATCACGCAGGTTATTACCTTCCTTGACTGTGCTTACAACCTCAACAGCCTTCATCTTGGTAACATGAAGGCTATCCTGTTTCTGGGCATATAATGTAATAGCCGGGAAAACCAGAAATATTGCAAATATTTTTTTCATGCGGATATATTATCGTACCTTCCGGGTGCAAAAGTACGACAATATACCTGCATCCGCAATCCTTATTTATTAGGATTTTATAATCGGCTGTTGCTGCTACCTCTCCGCTCTCATCGGATTGCTCAGGAAATCCTGATAAGCCAGACGTATACCATCTTCCAGTTCCGTCCTGTAAGTCCAGCCAAGTGCTTTCGCCTTGCTTACATCCAACAGCTTACGCGGAGTCCCATTCGGGCGTGACGTATCCCACTTTATTTCACCTTCGAACCCGACAACTTTGGCAACAAGTTCCGTCAGCGCCTTGATTGTCAGTTCCTTTCCCGTTCCTGCATTTACTGTCTCGTTTCCACTGTAATTGTTCATGAGGAACACACACAGATTGGCAAGGTCGTCAACGTACAGGAACTCACGCAGGGGACTGCCGTCACCCCAGCATGTTACTTCGCCAAGACCCGCCTCCTTGGCTTCATGGAAACGGCGTATCAGGGCAGGAAGCACATGGCTGTGCTCAGGATGATAATTGTCGTTAGGACCATACAGATTTGTCGGCATAAGAGAAATGTAATCCGTTCCGTACTGCCTGTTCAGGTACTCACAATATTTCAGACCGCTGATCTTAGCAAGTGCATATGCCTCGTTCGTCTTCTCCAATTCGTTTGTCAGAAGGCAACTTTCGGGCATTGGCTGTGGTGCCATGCGCGGATAGATACAACTGGAACCAAGGAATTCCAGTTTCTTACAGCCGTTCTGCCATGCAGCATGGATGACATTCATCTCGAGCATCATATTGTCATACATGAAATCTGCCAGTGCACTCTGGTTGGCAACTATACCACCTACCTTAGCTGCAGCCAGGAAAACATATTCAGGCTTCTCTTCCTGGAAGAACCGGTCAACTGCACGCTGGTCAATCAGATTGAGCTCGGCATGTGTCCGTGTTATGATATTGGTATAACCCTGCCTCTTCAACTCACGCACAATTGCACTTCCGACCATTCCACGATGGCCTGCCACATATATCTTACTGTCCTTCTCCATACTACTTTGTTATACCTTTTTCCAGATACTCTGCCAGGTTTGTACGCATGACACCTGCAACATGGTCGGCAGCAATCTTCTGCATATCGTGCGAAACCATAATCTGCACAAGTTGCTCAAACGTAGTTGTCATAGGATTCCATCCAAGCTCTTTCCTGGCCTTTGTAGGATCACCCCAAAGATTGACAACATCCGTAGGACGATAGAAATCTTTGCTGACAGCAACCACCACCTTTCCGTTAGCAGTGTTGATACCCTTCTCGTCTACGCCTTCCCCCTCCCATCGCAGTTCGATACCTGCATAGTGGAATGCAAGAGTAGCAAACTCGCGTACCGTATGCTGTACACCTGTTGCGATGACGAAATCCTCCGGCTTGTCATGCTGCAGTATGAGCCACATGCACTCGACGTAATCCTTTGCATAACCCCAGTCGCGCAGCGAATCCAGGTTGCCGAGATACAGGCAATCCTGCTTACCCTGTGCTATACGTGCAGCAGCAAGTGTAATCTTACGTGTCACGAAAGTCTCTCCGCGACGCTCCGACTCGTGATTGAACAGAATACCCGAGCAGCAGAACATGTCATACGCTTCGCGATACTCCTTTATAATCCAGAAACCGTACAGTTTGGCAACGGCATACGGACTATATGGGTGGAAAGGAGTGTTCTCGTTCTGTGGAACCTCCTCGACCTTGCCGTACAGCTCGGACGTAGAAGCCTGATATACCTTACATGTCTTCTCCAGATGATTTGTACGTACTGCCTCAAGTACGCGCAGGACACCCACAGCATCAACATCTGCGGTAAACTCTGGAGCATCAAAACTGACCTGTACATGACTCTGTGCCGCCAGATTATAGATTTCGTCCGGCTGAACCTTTCCGACCAGCTTTACCAGTGACATCGAGTCACCCATATCAGCATAATGCAGATGGAAATTAGGCGTACCCTCCAAATGAGCAATACGCTCACGGAAATCTACGGACGAACGACGGATAATTCCATGTACCTCATATCCCTTTTCAAGGAGGAACTCACTCAGGTAGCTGCCATCCTGACCGGTAACGCCAGTTATTAATGCAATTTTTCTATTTCCCATTGACTATATCAAAAGTTAATTAGTTAGTAAAAGTTGTTTTATATTTATTTGTTGATTATATAATCTACAACCGCGAGCAAAATTAAGTATTATTTTTTTGTTATATTTATGCTC
>OMQX01000004.1 GCA_900313335.1 uncultured Prevotellaceae bacterium | reverse complement strand
AGGTACCCAGGAAGTTCTGGCCGAACAGCTGGACGATATGAAAGCCCGGCTTACGGACTATGACTACATAGGCGTAGGACGTGACGACGGCAAGAGAAAGGGAGAACACACCGTCATCTTCTACGACCGGAGCGCAGTCAAGCTGCAGGAGCAGGGGCATTTCTGGCTTTCGGAAACACCCGACAGACCCGGCTTGGGATGGGATGCCGCCTGTACGCGCATTTGTACTTGGGGCAAGTTCCGCAGCAAGAGATGGAAAAAGACATTCTATTTCTTCAATCTGCATATGGATCATGTGGGCATTGTTGCCCGTAGGGAGAGTGCCAAACTGGTGGTGAACCGTATCAAGGAGATTGCAAAGGGTGCGCCAGTTATCCTCACGGGCGACTTTAACGTGGACCAGAATGATACGATTTACAGCATTTTCACCACCAGCGGTCTGCTCAACGACAGCTACGAGCACAGCAAACAGCGTTTTGCCGAGAACGGAACCTTTAACGGCTTTAATCCCGACAGAAAGACCGACAGCCGCATCGACCATGTATTCGTGTCGCCCACTTTCAGAGTTATTCGATTCGGCATACTGACCAACAGCTACTGGACAAACAAGGGATGCCGTTTGCCATCCGACCATTATCCGGTATTTGTCAGATTGGAATAAAAAAGTTTAAAGGTTTAAGAGTTTAAGTGTTTAAAGGGTTAAAAGATTAAAAAGTTAAGGAGTTAAGGGGCTAAAGTTTGGGTCGGCATTTTGTTTTTTGTATATTTGCGCTTGTATTTGATAATAGGAATCTTGTTTTAGCGGTTTCGTGAAACGTTGGATTAGCAATATATTCAGGATAGGCCTGCCGGTATTGATTGCCGCTGCAATAATGTGGTGGATGTATCGCAGGATTGACTGGAACCAGATACTGGAGGCTATGGAGAGCCGCCGGTGCTGGACGTGGATATTGCTGAGTATGCCCTTTGGCGTGTCGGCTCAGGTTTTTCGTGCCTTGAGGTGGAAGCAGGTGCTTAATCCGCTGGGGTACAAACCGCGAACTGGAGTCCTGATAAACAGTATTTTCCTGTCGTATGGCAGTTCTCTGGCAATTCCGCGCAGCGGTGAGGTGTTGCGCTGTGGCGTGGTAAAGAAATACGATGGTGTGGATTTCAGCAAGCTGGTTGGCAGTGTGGTTACCGAGCGTGTGATAGACATGGCTATGGTAGCTCTGTTCTCGCTGGTTACATTGTTGTTGCAGATACCCGTGTTCATGCAGTTTATGGACAGGACAGGCATGTCATTGGGCAGCATAATGGCTGGGTTTACTACTACGGGCTATCTGGTTACATTGTTGAGCGGCATGCTGGCAGCCGGAATGGCTGTGGTATTGATGCGCAGGGTGCATTTGTTTGGCAAGCTTACGACCAAGTTCCGTGGCTTCGCCGCCGGCTTGACGAGTGTCCGAAATGTCAGCAGTCCATTCCTGTTCCTGGCATACAGCGTGGGAATATGGCTGTCCTACTACCTGCATTTCTATGTCGCATTCCAATGTTTTGACTACACGGCTAACTTGGGTCCTATGTGTGCGCTGGTTGCTTTCGTGGCAGGCTGTTTTGCCGTGTTGGTGCCTACACCCAATGGCGCAGGACCCTGGCATTTCGCGGTAAAGACTGTGCTGGTGCTGTATGGCGTTGCAGGAAACGATGCGGCTATATTTGCATTTGTGGTACATACATTGCAGACCCTGTTGGTTGCACTGCTGGGACTTTGGTCACTGGCGGCATTGGGAAGAACTAAGATCAATTCATAATTGATAATTCATAATCAAAAATATATAATTGAAATGACAATCAACGAACTTAACCCAAAAGAGATTTGGCAGAACTTTTATCTGCTGACACAGGTTCCACGTCCGAGCGGACATCTGGAAAAGGTACAGAAATTCCTGCTTGACTGGGCTGCCGAGCGTGGTATCGAGGCATTCAAGGACGGCGGCGAGAACATCGTAATGCGCAAGGCTGCAACTCCCGGTCACGAAAACAGCAAGACAGCCGTTCTGCAGGCTCACATGGATATGGTGCCGCAGAAGCTGGACGAGGTAGAGCATAATTTCGAGACAGATCCCATCCAGACATGGATTGACGGTGAGTGGGTGAAGGCCAAGGGCACTACGCTGGGTGCAGATGATGGTATCGGCGTTGCTGTTATCATGGCTGTAATGGAGTCTAAGACATTGGAGCATGGCCCGCTGGAGGCATTGATTACTGCAGACGAGGAGACTTGCATGTACGGCGTTAACCATTTGGCTGCTGATACCTTGAAGGGTGATATCCTGCTGAATATCGACAACGAGACGATGGGCGAGTTCGTGATAGGCAGTGCCGGCGGTATCAATATCACTGCTTCGATGCAGTACAAGGAGGTTGAGACCGACAGCGAGGATGTTGCCGTCAAGATTCGTATCGAGGGACTGCGTGGCGGTCACAGCGGCCTGGAGATTAACGAGGGGCGTGGCAATGCCAACAAGCTTATGGCACGTCTGGTACGTCAGGCTATCCAGGACGATGACGCACGTCTTGCCAGCTGGCAGGGCGGCAATATGCGTAATGCAATACCGCGTACTGCCGACGTCGTGCTGACATTGCCCAAGGAGAATGTCGAGGACCTGAAGGAACTGGCAGCATACTGCCTGGAGACCTTCCGTGCCGAGTACCGTGGCGTCGAGGAGGATATTACCATTTCGGTCGAGGAGTGTGACGTTCCCAAGATGCAGGTTCCCGAGGAGATACAGGACAACCTGATAAGTGCTATAATGGCCTGCCATAACGGAGTGCTGCGCTTTATCCCCAGCATTCCATCCGTTGTCGAGACAAGTTCGAACCTGGCCATCATCAAGATAGGTGGCGGTAATGCCGAGGTACTGATTCTGGCACGCAGCAGCTGCGATACACAGTTGGAGTATATTCAGGAGATGATGGAGTGCACATTCGGCATGATAGGCATGAAGGTCGAGTTCGGAGGCCACTACGGTTCATGGCAGCCTGATTTCGACAGCCCTATAGTAGACAAGATGGTAAAGGTATACAGGGAGTGCTTCCAAGAGGATGCCAAAGTCGAGGTTTGTCACGCAGGTCTTGAGTGCAGCCTGATAGGTGCTGTATATCCCGAGATGGATCTGGTCAGCTTCGGTCCGACCCTGCGCAGTCCTCACACACCTGACGAGCGCTGCAACATTGCGAGTGTAGAAAAGTTCTGGGTATTCATGCAGGCAGTGCTGAAGAGTATTTGATTTCATGACATTAGATGATATCTACAAGGCCCGGTATGTACTGAACAAGGTTATCCGTACAACCAACCTGATTCCGGCGTCGCGCCTGAATCCCGAAGCCGACATCTGGCTCAAGCCCGAATGTCTGCAGTTGACGGGCTCCTTCAAGGTACGAGGTGCCTATTACCGTATATCACAGCTTACGCCCGAGGAGAAGAAACGCGGCGTAGTGGCCTGTTCGGCAGGCAACCATGCCCAGGGCGTAGCCTTGGGTGCTACGCAAGCCGGTGTCAAGTCCATAATATGCCTGCCCGAGGGAGCTCCCATCAGCAAGGTCGAGGCTACGCGCCGCTACGGTGCAGAGATATGTCTGGTACCCGGTGTGTACGATGATGCCTACAGGCGTGCTTTGGAACTGCGCGACGAGATGGGATATGCATTTGTCCATCCCTTTGATGACGAGAATGTCATAGCAGGTCAGGGCACCATAGGTCTGGAACTCCTGGATCAGCTGCCTGATGTTGATGTAGTCGTCGTACCTATCGGAGGCGGCGGTCTCGCAAGCGGTATAGTATATGCCATCAAGAGCCTGAACCCCAAGGTCGAGGTCTGGGGTGTTCAGGCAGCAGGTGCTCCCAGCATGTTCAACAGCATCCGCAACAAGACTGTTATGGCTCTGGACAGCGTGAACACTATTGCCGACGGTATCGCCGTCAAGAAGCCCGGTAGCCTGACTTACGATATATGCAGCCGTTATCTGGACGGTGTCGTTACTGTCACCGAGGACGAGATATGCGCTGCTATCCTGGCACTGATCGAGCAGCAGAAGATGGTCGCCGAAGGTGCGGGTGCCGTAAGCGTGGCAGCTGCCATGTTCAACAAGGTTCCCGTGAAGGGTCGCAAGGCGATATGTGTAGTGAGCGGCGGCAATGTTGATGTGACGATACTTAACCGCGTTATAAACCGGGGTTTGGTTCAGGGCGGCCGTATCTGCACATTGACTCTGGAACTGGAGGACAAGCCCGGACAGCTGGTGGCAGTGAGCAACATTATTGCTTCGATAGGCGGTAACGTGGTCAACGTGCGTCACGAGCGTAATG
Source organism: uncultured Prevotellaceae bacterium (assembly GCA_900313335.1). Classification (GTDB taxonomy): domain Bacteria; phylum Bacteroidota; class Bacteroidia; order Bacteroidales; family Bacteroidaceae; genus Physcousia. The sequence goes on along the minus strand of OMQX01000004.1, from coordinate 20,334 downwards.
ATGACTCGGAACGTGTTACCGACTGCCAGCTGACCCTCAAGGTCGAGACGCGCAATGCCGAGCATATAGAGCAGATACGCCAGGCTCTGAGGGATGCTGGTTTTAAACTGATCTGAAATAATCAAATCAAAAAACTGTAACATAATAATATGAAAGCAATAGCAACAAAGAACGCGCCTGCAGCTATAGGTCCATACAGCCAGGCTATAGAGGTCAACGGTTTCGTTTATGCCAGCGGTCAGATACCCATCGATCCTGCTACAGGTGCTTTTGTGCCCGGCGGTATCAAGGAGCAGACACAGCAGAGCCTGAAGAACGCTTCGGCAATTCTGCAGCAGGCAGGTACAGACATGGCTCACGTAGTCAAGACTACTGTATATCTGGCAGACATTGCAGATTTTGCTGCAATGAACGAGGTTTATGCCACATTCTTCCAGGAACCTTATCCTGCCCGCTCGGCAGTTGCCGTAAAGGATCTGCCAAAGGGTGCCCTCGTTGAAATCGAGGTTTTAGCTGCTAAGTAAAAACTAAATAAGACTATTCGGGATATGAAAAAGTTGTTGTTTCTTATTCTGCTATGTGCCGTACCTTTTGCTGTATCGGCACGCGAGGATGATTTGGCAAGGATCTTGCGCATGTTTGTCGAACGCGAGCAACTTTCTCCCGATAGTGTGGAATATGACATCCGTCTGCTGGAGGAGAAGCGCCTGGCTACGGATGGTGTGCGTCGTGCCCTGTACGACGTATGTCTTGCCAGGATGTATCACCAGAACCAGTACAACGGTGTCAGGGACAAGTGGAGGGCACGTACTGCCGAGTTGCTGCGCGAGGCCTTGAGCGATCCCGAGGCCCTGTACAGGGCACGTACACGTGACTGGTTGCCGGTGGTAAAGCGCGGTTCCGACGAGGCAGTGTACAATTCCAGCGTATTGTATGTAGTATGGCTTACTGCACGCGAGTGTATGCCGGATTCTGTATATATGAGCGAGGATTCGCTTATTAATTTCTGTGCGGCACGCGGCAATACCAAACCGCAGCGTATTGCACGCGAGTTGAAGCGCCTGCAGCAACTGAACGATTCTATAAGCAAAATCGCACCTCAGCTGTATGTACGTATGTCGCAGATATATTATCCTGGTGATTCCCTGCGCCTGGAAATAGGCAGGAAGAATATCCAGGATATGACCTTTGGAATATACAATGCCAAGGGCCGCCTGGTATCGCGCGACACTCTGTTTGCGCCGTCCGCCCCAGGACTCTATGTAATGAAGGTCCGGGGTACGACGAAGACCAGGCTTCGCAGCCGTACCAAGGCATTGGAGATAAAGTTTACCGTGTCGCGTTTGCAGATGTTGGTACAGGAAATGCCGGAAAAGCAGATCAGGGTTATTGCCGTTGATGCCAAGACGGGTGTGCGTATCCCCGAGGCTCAGGTTATTCTGGACGAGAAGAATCGCACTGCCCGTGTCGTTTTGGGAGCAGACAGCCTGCTACCTGCAGTCACATATTACAAGTCATACGGTTATACGGTTCCGTCGGACAAGTACAATACGATTACGGAAATCTTTACCGATCGCAAGATCTACAGGCCTGGACAGGAGGTCAAGGCCGCTGCCGTCATTTACGAGCGCAAGCATTGGGATGCCCGTGTCGTTGTCGGACAGAGGGTTTCCGCATCGCTCGTGGACGCTGAGGGCAAGGCGCTGGATTCCAAGTGGGCAGAGACGGACAGCATGGGCAATGTCGCCGTTACGTTCAAGATACCACAGGAAACTCGCCTGGGCACTTACATGGTGAAGATAAACAACAGCGCAGATGTAATACGCGTCGAGGAGTATAAGAGGCCGGAGTTCTACGTTTCATTTGAGGCAGATACGCTTGTAGCTACAGGTCGTGCCATGAAATACAACGGAACCCCGTTGCGCGAGGGCCGTGTCACGGGCTTTGTGCGCCGTCAGGGTTGCTTGTGGTGGCATCGCCGCAGCATGAATGACATTCCCCTCGATACCACCTACACGGATGCAGACGGCAAGTTCACCATCAGGATACCACGTCAGGAAGAAACCGGTGAATTCAAGTATTTCCCGACAATGCTGGTTTCCGTGCGCGTAGTCTCTCCTTCCGGCGAGGAGCAGACGGCAAGCTCCTCGGTACGTCTTTTCCCCGATCCTCCGCAGGAGACAAATGCTTTTGCCAAGAAATGGCTCGAGGTTCCTGTAGATACATTCGAGACAGATGTACCTGCCGTTCTCGAGTTCCGTGGCAAGGCCGGGCGTATGCGCCATATCTATCTGATGGGCTTCACAGCCAACAAGATGGTTATTGATACCGTAATCAGCACAAGTGATACGCTCAGCACGCTGCAGATTCCGTATCTCAGTGAATATGGCGACGGATTGAGGCTGTCGGCTTCCTATGTCCTGGACGGAATAGTGGAGTACAGGGAAATAAAGCTATGGAGGCGTATGCCTGAAAAGCGCCTGTCCCTGCATTGGGATACTTTCCGTGACCATACCCAGCCGGGCGAGCTGCAGCAATGGACATTGAGGGTTAGTCACTTGAACGGCAGTGCAGTCAAGTCAAGCCTGCTGATGACCGTCTACGATGCTTCGCTGGATGCATTGGCTCCCAATTCGTTCGACAAGCGGTATATCCTGTCGCACTATATCCCATACGCTCCCATGCGTTATGGCTATGGATTCCAGCCTCATGGGTGGATGTATTTCCAGCATTTTGACGTCAAATACTACGAATATCCGCAGTACAGTTTTACCTCGTTGGACGAGAGTCTTTTCAACAACAGGCTGCTTGTAGTGGGCTATGCCCGTGCATCTGCTCCGGTTAAGAATATGAGTCTCAGGGAGGTATCCTCTATCAGGGTCCGCGGGACCTCGGCCAAGTCTGCTGACGGGGCACTGGCGCGTCCTGTAGCAGGTGTAAAGGCAGACGGAGCATCGTCGGATGAATCCGAGACCGCTTCCCTCGACGGAGTAGCCATGCGCAGCGATTTCAGCGAGACAGCAACATTCCAGTCGGGCCTGATGACCGACAGCGAGGGGCGTGTGGCATTGTCGTTTGGCTTGCCCCAGAGCCTGACTACATGGCATATACTGGGCTTTGCACATACCAAAGATATGTGCTATGGGAAACTGGACGACAAGCTGGTTGCGCAGAAGAGTTTGATGGCAGAACTGCACCTGCCGCGTTTCGTGCGTGAGGGTGATGAGTTTTCGTTCTCCTCAACAATTGGAAATACAACGGACAAGGTTCAGCAGTTACGTGTCGAGATTGTTGTGAAGGATGCAGTCTCACAGAAGGTCGTTTCCCGCAATAATGTACGTATAAGCCTTGGCGCACAGCGTGACTCGACAATTACGACCTCGCTCTACGCACCTCAGGGTGCAAAGGGTCTCCTGGTGAGCATCAAGGCCGCTACTGCTACCGACAGTGATGGCGAGATGCGCGAGATTCCCGTATTGGAATCTGTGGCAGATCTGACCTCGACAAAAGCCGTTACATTGGAGCCAGGCGAAACCGTTTCGGTTGATTTCCAGGACCTGTTCCCTGCCGGTGCAGTGAACCGTACAGTCGTCGTTGAGCAGAATCTGGACCCAATACAGACGGCCATCAATGCCCTGCCGCAAATACTGGAGCCCAGGTATCAGGACGTCCTGTCATATGCGTCAGCTTATTACGCCGCATCACGGCTGGGCAGCGAGTCGGCTGCGCGTTATATAAACAAGGTGCGCCAGATGCAGAATGCCGATGGCAGCATATCGTGGTATCCCGGACTGAGAGGCAGTGACTATATGACCTGCGAGGTGGGATTCCTGTTGGCACGTCTTGGAAAAATCGATACCGATGCCAGTGGGGTCCTGTACGGTATCCGCAAATATCTGAAGGCAGAATTGCAGAAGAGCCTTGACGAGAGGAACAAATCTTCCAAGGAATGGCAATTGTCATTGTCCGACCTGCGTGCGATGTATATACTGACTGCTTCGGGTGCAATGGACACCGAGACGGTCAGACTGGTAAGGCGTATGCTCAGGCACGCTCCGGTGGATGTACAGGATGTCAACAGCGAGGATCTGGCCCTGTTGCTAATCGTGCAGCATAATATGCAGGAGAAGCTGACAAAGGGAGCAATGGATATGATTCACCGTCGCCTGGAGCACAAGGACGGAACATATCTGGCATACCGTTCTGCAGCTTGGACCAGCTTGGACCGCCGTATTGCCATCCATACACAGGTTATGGAAGCGATATGGAAGGTTACCCCACAGGATAGCACTACAATACGTGGTATGCAGAAATGGCTGCTGAAGCAGAAGAGGACGCAGGTGTGGGATACACCCGTCAACAGCATCGATGCTGTTTATGCCCTGACATTGGGGGTACGCGAACTGAAACGCACTTCCGATTCGTATATGCAGGTGGATACCATTGACGCTATCCGCCGCCGCAATGTCGTTCTCAGCAACAAGTCGGCACACGAGACATGGGCTTCGGTATATGCAAGTTACAGCCTGCCATATGACAAGGTCGAGGGCGCGGGAACCGGATTCGAGGTTGCTGCTCAGGTTGACAGTGAAGAAGCCAAGGTCGGTGACCGTATACGCTATCGTGTGACTGTGACGGCCGGTAACGATTGTGACTATGTTGTCGTTACGGTGCCACGTTCCGCTTCTGTCGAGCCTGTTATCAAGCTGTCGGGTTGCGGCTATCAGGGAGGTATCAGGTACTATCGTCAGGTGTATGACGACCGTACGGAGTATTTCATTCCATCAATGCCTCACGGAGTATATGTCCTGGATGAGGAACAGAGTGTGCAGCGTGCAGGCAAGTACAATCTCGCCGTTCCTACCGTGCAGTGCCAGTATGCCCAGGAATACCGCGCTCATGGCACCAACTCAAAACACACCGCAACAAATGCCAGGCCATAAATTCATCCATCGCCTCCTCCCCTCGGGGAGGCTGGGGTGGGGGCTCCTCCTTTTTCTCGTATGTGCCTGTGATACAGGCAAGCCCAAGATAATAATAGGCGAGTCAAAGGGCTTGCCCAGCGAATTGCTTCTGGTGGTGGACAAGCCGGTATGGGAAAGCGACCTGCAGGATACGATAAAAACCATCGTCGAGGCTCAGGTGCCAGGATTGACACAATCCGAACAGATGTTTCGTGTTACACGTATCTTCAGCCAGTATTACGACCGCATGTTCGGCACGATGCATTCGCAGCTTTTTGTTACTGTCGATCCGAAATTAAGGAAGCCTATGACAGGCGTCAGCCGTAATGTCACGGCAAAGCCGCAGATCGAGGTTACCGTGTCCGCTCCTACGCAGGATGCCCTGCGCGCCTATCTTTCAGCAAACAGGCAGCGTATACAGGACCTGCTGTGTGACGGCCAGATCGAGATGCGTATGGCAAATCTGCAGCGCAAACACTGCAAGCGTGTCTCGGATCAGCTGAAACAGGTGCTGGGTATGGACATACGTGTACCCGAGGACCTCAAGGCAACCAAGAAGGGCAGGGATTTCCTCTGGTGCGGTACTAACCGTAACCAGAAGGACCAGAACGTAGTGGTGTATTCCCTTCCATGGGATGGCAATACGGGATTTGACCTCTGGCGCGCGATGGAACGCCGTGATTCGGTAATGAAGGAGAATATTCCCGGCGACCGTCCCGACCAGTGGATGCAGACGGCACGTGAAGAAGGCGAACCCCTGGTAAGCGGCAGGGTACGTAACATACAGGGCAGGGATGTCCTGGAGGTGCGAGGCCTGTGGGAGATGCGAAACGGAGCCTTGGGCGGTCCCTTCGTATGTGTTGTCCAGGTAGATACAACACGGCGCAAGGTAATCGTTGCCGAAGGCTTTGTCTATTCGCCGTCTACCGAGAAACGCGATCTGATGCGTGAACTGGAGGCATCCCTGCGCACGTTGAAACAGTTGGCGCACGGGACAAAAAAATAGTTGCTCCCTTTGTAAATACGGCTTCTTTTTGTATCTTTGCGACGAAAGTAGCGAAGTTACTCGGTCTCGGCATAAAAAAGTCAAAAACTTTTGTTCTGCGCTCGACTTTTCGTAACTTTGCCAATAATTATGAAAAAACATATTGTTCTTTTATATTTGCTGATACATGGTACTGTGGTGCTTGCCCAGCCATCTTTTGTACCTGATCAGGAAATCCGGAAGATGGGCGAGGTGTTGTTTCAGCAGCCGCGCAAGGTAGTGTTCGGCTTTACCAACAAGGGCAATGCCCCGCTGGTGATTTCCGACGTGCATCCATCTTGCGGATGTACCAGCGTAGAGTATACAAAGACGGAAATACCCGCAGGAGGCCGTGGCGAGATACTTGCCACCTACGATGCCAAGCTTTTGGGGACGTTCACCAAATACCTCGAGGTCTACACCAATGCTTCCGACGAGCCCATAATGCTCTCGATGCAGGGGCGTGTTGTCTCCAGTACTGTCGATTTCACCGGTGATTTCCCCATAGATCTGGGCAATGTCCGCATGAGTACGAACTACGTGGAGTTCAATAACGTAAACAAGGGCGACAAGCCTGTTGCCGAGATCCAGATAGTGAATACCGAACGAGGCGCCTTCCGTCCGCAGATGATGCACTTGCCCGAGTATCTCTCGGCAGAGTATATACCCGAGGTAGTCCCCGGCGGTCGCAGCGGTCGTGTACGCCTGATACTGGATAGCGAGAAGCTTCCCATGATGGGATTGAACAGGACCAGCGTCTATCTCGCCCGTTATATGGGCGACAAGGTCGGTGACCAGAACGAGGTGCAGGTCGCAGCCGTGTTGCTGCCGGCATTCTCGCAGCTCAGTTCCCAGCAGCTGGCCTCTGCCCCCGTGATGAAGCTCAGCACTACCGATGTGCAGATATCCGCCGGGAATACAAAGAAAAACGTTACCCAGACGGTTATCGTCACAAACGAAGGTAAGTCGACACTGACCATACAGCAGATGCAGGTATTCAACCGTGCTGTGGCAGTAGGCCTGTCGGACCGTACCATTGCACCCGGACATTCGGCAAAGCTGAAGATCACGGTAACACCTTCGATGTTGAAGAAGGAGAAGGCACGTCCCCGTGTCCTGCTTATCAGCGATGATCCCCATCATGCAATCGAAACCATAGATATTACCGTAAACGACTAAACCATAACCCGTCATTACAATGGAACATCCCGAAAACAGTGCAGAATATGCAGGCCTTGTCGTGAACAAGGGCGTAGAGCAGCCTTCAAGCAGAAATCCCTACCTGCGCCGCGGCAGTTTTGTGCGCCGCCAGCTTACGGCTTCGGATTATGTAGAGGGAATACTGAGGGGTGATTCCTCGGTTTTGGGTCAGGCAGTTACTTTGGTGGAAAGCACCTTGCCGGAACACCATCAGATAGCCCAGGAGGTTATCGAGAAATGCCTTCCGTACAGCGGTAACAGCATCCGCGTAGGTATCAGCGGCGTACCGGGTGCCGGCAAGAGTACCAGTATAGACGAATTCGGCATACACGTCCTTGAGGAACATGGCGGCAAGCTGGCAGTCCTTGCCATCGATCCCAGCAGCGAGCGTACCAAGGGAAGCATCCTGGGCGACAAGACACGCATGGAGAAGCTGTCCGTGCACCCCAAGACATTCATCCGCCCCAGCCCCTCCGCAGGTTCCTTGGGCGGTGTTGCCCGCAAGACACGCGAAACTATTATTCTGTGCGAGGCAGCCGGGTACGACAAGATCTTTGTCGAGACAGTCGGAGTCGGACAGAGCGAAACAGCATGCCATAGCATGGTGGATTTCTTCCTGCTTATCCAGCTTGCAGGTACCGGTGACGAGCTTCAGGGTATCAAGCGCGGTATCATGGAGATGGCAGACGGCATCATAATCAACAAATGCGACGGCAACAATGTAGAGAAATGCCAGTTGGCAGCCAGTCATTTCCGTAATGCCCTGCACCTGTTCCCGATGCCCGAGAGCGGATGGCTGCCCCAGGTATTGACATACAGCGGCTTCTACGGTATAGGCATCAAGGAGGTCTGGGACATGGTATATGCCTACATGGATTTCGTAAAGAAGAACGGCTATTTCGAGCACCGCAGGGCCGAGCAGGCAAAATACTGGATGTACGAGTCAATAAACGAGAACCTGCGTAACAGTTTCTACCAGAATCCTACGATAGAAACGATGCTTAAGGCAGAGGAACGATCGGTACTTGCCGGTGAAAAGACATCATTCGTTGCCGCCAAGCAGTTGTTCGATACGTATCTTGCACTCCTCCATTAACCATTTGGGCGTGCTTGTCGCACCGCATATCCCTATGGAGTTGCAGTCAGTCAGCCAGTCGCTCTCTATTTCACCGGCCGATTCTATCATGTAGCTCCGGGCATTGACGTTACGGCACTGCGTGAAGAGCACGCGGCCGTTACTGCTCTTCTTCCCGCAGACAAACAGGATCAGGTCATGACGGGATGCAAACTCCTGTATTCCAGACATACGGTTTGCCACTTGGCGGCAGATGGTATCAAAATACGTGAATGTGGCGGTAGGGGAGATATGCTCCTTGATGTAACTGACTATCTTGTTGAATCCGCTCAGCGACTTCGTCGTCTGGCTGTAAAGGCAGATGTCACGCGTGAAATCAAGCTTGCTTACCTCGTCGGGGCTTTCGATGACAATGGCATTCCCCTCGGTCTGTCCTACAAGCCCCAGCACCTCGGCATGTCCGTTTTTACCGAAGATTACAATCTGCTTCTCGTGATTGATGTCAGCAAGATATTCCTGCTTGATGCGTTCCTGCAGATGCAGTACAACAGGGCACGTGGCATCAATTATCCGGATATTGTTCTTTTCAGCAATACTGTATGTGGTTGGCGGCTCGCCATGAGCACGCAGCAATACCTTCGAGTCCTGCAGCCCGTTAAACTCCTCATGCCCTATGGATTTCAGCCCCAGGCGCTCGAGACGGTCACATTCCTTTCCGTTATGGACAATGTCACCCAGGCAATAAAGCCTGTTGCCGCTGCCCAGTTCCTCCTCCGCCTTCCTTATGGCACGGGTTACTCCGAAGCAGAAACCGCTTCCCTTGTCAATTTCAATAACCATTCCTGCTGCTCAGGTATTGTAAGGTTGCTGTTGTCCAGGACTATTGCATCCGCAGCCTTTGTGAGCGGAGCTATTTCACGGTGCGAGTCGATGTAGTCGCGCTCCCGTACATTCTTCAGGATATCCTCGTATCTGACCTTCTCGCCCTTGGCAGTCAGCTCGTCATAGCGGCGCTGTGCACGTATCTCGTCACTGGCCGTCACAAAAATCTTCAGCTCTGCATCAGGGAAGACCACGGTACCTATGTCACGTCCGTCCAGGATTACACCGCCTTCCTTGCCCATCAGGCGCTGCTGGTTTACCATTGCCTCGCGAACGAAACCCAGTGTTGCAATGGGGCTTACGTTATTGCTGACCTCCATCGTGCGGATCTCGTTCTCCACACACTTGCCGTTCAGATATGTGTCGGGCCTCCCCGTCGTGTGGTTGAACTTGAAGGAGATACTTATGTCAGGCATTGCCTTCTTCAGCCCCTCGGTATCAATGTTATGCTCCGCATCGATAAAACCGTTCTGCATTGCATACAAGGTGACGCTGCGGTACATTGCACCCGTATCGATGTAAATGTATCCCAACTCACGTGCCAGATCCTTGGCCATTGTGCTCTTTCCGCATGACGAATGCCCGTCAATAGCTATTGTAATCTTCTTCATTATAGTGTCTGATTGTCTGGTTCTAACTTGGTCGTCGATGCCTGTTTCTTCTTGCTCGGGAACGAATACGCCGTTGTTATCGCTATTGTAGGCGCACCAGTATGGTAGTTGCCGTATGCAAGTCCCAGTTTGAAACGCTTTATGTTAATACCCGCTCCAAAGGTTATGCCCGAAGCGTTGGAAGCCCCCTCTGCCACCATGCACGTAGCACGCCGGAAATTATATCCCATTCCTACCCAGAAACGACCGTTGAACAGCGTCGCGTCCAATCCGATGTCCAGATGGTTCAGGAATACCCTGAATCCGCTGCAGTCAGTCAGGTAATAAGCCTTGTCCCAGTGAAGCATGTCATACAGCATCACATGCACCCTTACCGGCCAGCTTCCCAAGCCCTTGCTTATACCGAACTGCAGGTCAACAGGCAGTTTCTCGTGCACCTCACCGAAAGCCTTGACCTGACCGCCCAGGTTGGCAGCAACGAAGGCAAACGAGAAATCGTTGTCGGGGTTGAAATAGCTCACACCCAGGTCTACGGCCAGACCTATGGACGAGTAGCCCGCATAGTTCGAATACAGGAACTTGCCCGTTACACCGCCAACCCAGTAGTCGCTCAGCATATAGCTGTAACCACCCGCGATAGCCATGTCCAGTGCCCCGTTCTTCCCCAGGATTATACCCTCGGTGTTGACGTTCGGTATATCGCCATAGCCCACGAATTGTGTCGAAACGCCCCATGTACCCCTTTCGCCCTGCGCCTGCACATAGCTTACGCTGCCCGTCTTGCTGCCTTGCATATAAGTCATGAAGTTCAGGTTCAGCGTCTTGTCGCTTACACTGCCCATCAGTGCAGGATTCTGGAAAATCAGCGACGCATCATCCTCGATCAGGGAGATGTTCTTGCCACCCAGGGCAGTAGCATGGGCCGACGTAGGAAGGTTCAGGAAATTGAAAATACTGGTGCTTTCCTGCGCTGACGTTTCAAGCGACAACAACAGTAATAGCAGAAACGGTATTATACGGTATTTTGGGCTCATTGCTAATTTAAATCGTTTCCAAAGATATTGGTTTTTATAAAAATAACCCCAGAGGGGGTATAAAAATTGCTTATTGGCATAAAAAAATCACACTCTTTCCATACGCAAATTAAAAAAATGTGCTACATTTGCCAATGCAGTAACGCAAAAAAATAAAAAACAAATATAATTATGGAAGCAATCAATGCCGTGAATGACGATCTGCGCGGCCAGAAAACCACGGGTATTCTTATCGGTTATATCCTGACTTTGGCCCTGATGTTCGTCGCATTCGAGTACACCCAGCGTGATGTTGCGGTTCAGGAGGAAGAAAGAATCTACGACATGGTGATGGAGGAGGACATGATTCCCATCACACAGCAGCAGGAGGTAATGGCTCCACCACCAGCAGCAGCACCAAAGGTTATCGATCCCATCATCAACATCGTTGACAACAACACCGACCTGCCAGAGAAGGAGGTTGAGACCACCGAGGAAATCAACCAGGCAATTGTATCTACACCAGGTACCGGTGCTGTATCCACAGCCGTTGCAACAGGTCCTGTAGGTCCCGTTGTCGAGGAAGTTGACGATGACCGCATCTTTGACGTTGTAGAGGAGAATGCCCAGTTCCCAGGCGGTGACGAGGCATGCATGAAGTGGCTGCACGACCACATCAAGTATCCTTCAATCTGTCAGGAGCAAGGCGTACAGGGTCGTGTTATTGTTGCATTCGTTGTCAACAAGGACGGTTCTATCGTTGACGTAAAGGTACTGCGTTCTCCCGACCAGCACCTCTCAGACGAGGCAGTACGCGTTGTAAAGCAGATGCCAAAGTGGAAGCCTGCACGTCAGGGTAACAGGTCAGTGCGCTCGCGCTTCAACCTGCCTGTTATGTTCCGTTTGGGCTAATACACACATACTATATAAATATGTATAATTCAGAAGAGATTCTGGAAAAGATAAATCAAGGGCTGGCTAAACTCGAACTCGAGGGCCAGCCCTTTGGTCTTTACCAACCCATCAGGTACGTATTGTCCCTGGGCGGAAAGAGACTACGCCCCGTATTGATGCTTATGGCATACAATATGTATCGTGATGATGTCGAAAAGATACTGTCTACAGCCCTGGGCCTGGAGGTATACCACAACTATACCCTCCTGCACGACGACGTCATGGACCGTGCCGAGGTACGACGCGGCAAGCCCTGCGTCCACAAGGTATGGAACGAGAATACCGCCATACTCAGCGGCGACACCATGCTCGTCCTTGCCTACCAGCTTATTGCCCAGTGTCCCCCGAAGCAACTGAAGAACGTGCTGGACCTCTTCACGAAAACCGCGTTGGAGATAGGCGAGGGACAGCAGTACGATATCGATTTCGAGGAACGCCTGGACGTAACCGAGGCAGAATACATCGAAATGATCCGCCTCAAGACCAGCGTCCTTCTGGCATGCGCACTCAAGATGGGTGCATTGCAGGCAGGCGCCTCCGCCTCTGACGCCTCTGCCCTCTACAGCTTTGGCGAGAAGATAGGCCTTGCATTCCAGCTTCAGGACGACATGCTAGACGTATACGGAGATTTCAAGACCTTCGGAAAGAAGATAGGCGGCGACATCCTATGCAACAAGAAGACCTACATGCTCATTCAGGCCCTGGCCAATTCCAAGGGATGGACACACAAGGAACTTCTGGATTGGATAAATGCCAGCGAGTACGATGCCGACGAGAAAATCCGTGCAGTAACAGCCATCTATGACCAAGTAGGTGTCAGGAGCATGTGCCAGGAAAGGATAAACGAGTATTTCCACGAGGCACGTGTGATCCTCGAGCAGGACGTCAAGCTGTCGCTGGAGAAGAAGCAGCTCCTCTGGGAGTATGCCCTGTCCCTTCTCAGCCGCGAAAGCTAAGTACCATACCGCAGGTATTGAATGATAGATACCCACACCCATATCTACGAGCCGGAATTTGACCAGGACAGGGATGATGTCATAAAACACGCTGTCGAGTCGGGCGTAGACAAGTTCCTCCTTCCAAACATCAACGAGGAATCCATTCCCCGGATGAAAGCCCTCGCAGAGCGCTATCCCCAGTACTGCCACACAATGATAGGACTCCACCCCGAGGATGTGCATGCAGATTGGCAGGATGTCCTCGACAGGATATGGGACCAGGTACAGAACCCCATTGCCGTAGGCGAGGTAGGCCTTGATTTCTACTGGGACGACACCTACCGGAAGGAACAGCTGGACGCCTTCGAGTATCAGATATGCAAGTCCATGGAGATGGACCTCCCCCTCGTGATCCACATGCGCAATGCCGAACCCCAGCTGCTCGATGCAATGGAACGGCACAAGTCAGACGCGCTTCGCGGCATATTCCACTGCTTCGGAGGAAGCAGGGAGAGCGCACGCCTCATGATGCGATACGAAGGCTTCGTATTCGGTATAGGCGGGGTAGTGACATTCAAGAACAGCCGCCTTGCCCAGACACTGGCAGACGCGGTACCGCTGGACAGGATTGTCATGGAGACAGACGCCCCCTATCTGGCACCCGTACCCCATCGCGGACACAGGAACGAACCCTCATTCCTGCCCTTCGTGGCAGATAAACTGGCACAGATATATAACGTAAGTATAACCGAAATAGACAATACAACAAGCTCCACAGCACGCCGACTATTCTCTATATAGACGTTATCAGGTGACAAAAAAATCCATACAAAGGTAACTTTTTTGCATTTTCATAGTGATAAGTCCGCAAAAAATGATATTTTTGTAACCGAAAAAGCTATTGGAGAGATGCTCGAGTGGCTTAAGAGGCACGCCTGGAAAGCGTGTAAACGTCAAAAGCGTTTCGGGGGTTCGAATCCCCCTCTCTCCGCACGACGGAGGGAATCAAGGAAAAATAGAGAGAGAGTGAAATAAACAATTACAATAATTAAACCTAAAAAATTCCAAAACAATGAAAAAGTTATTTGCTATTGTTGCGATGGTTGCTGCATGTTCTTTCGCTGCAACAACATCTGTAATGGCACAGGAAGATGAGGCTGCTGCTCCTGATAGCGCTGCTGTTGAACAGGCCGATTCTGCTGCTGCTGACACTGCTGCTGTTGATACAGCTGCTGCTGAACCAGCCGAGGCTGCTGTTGCCGAGGAGGAGAGCGAAGGTATCCACAAGGCTCTGAAGACAAAGTTCATCGAGGGTGGTGCAGACTTTATGTCACTCGTTGCCATTGCTCTTGTTCTGGGTCTGGCATTCTGCATCGAGCGCGTTATCTACCTGAGCCTGGCTCAGATTAACACCCGCAAGTTCTGTGCTGAGCTCGCCGAGCTGGTTGCTGCCGGTAAGGTTGACGAGGCTCTCGAGAAGGCAAAGGCTACTCGCGGTCCTGTTGCACAGGTTAGCCGCAAGGCTCTGGAGTGCTTGAACAGCAAGGAGCAGAACGACATCGCTACAATCGAGCGTACAATCAATATGGAAGCTGAGGTTCAGGGCTCATACCTCGAGGAGAACTGCTCATGGATTACCCTGTTCATCGCCATGGCTCCATCTCTCGGTTTCTTGGGTACTGTGATCGGTATGGTTATGGCATTCGACCAGATCCAGAAGGCAGGTGATATCAGCCCGACCGTTGTTGCCGGCGGTATGAAGGTTGCCTTGATTACCACCATCTTCGGTATCGTTGTTGCCCTGATTCTTCAGGTATTCTACAACTTCATTCTGTCTCGTGTTGAGGTTCTCACAGGTAACATGGAGGAGGCTGCTCAGGAGCTTCTCGTTATGTGTGTCAAGAGCGACAAGTGCCAGAAGTAATCTGCACCTTATATATAATATAGTATCTAATACCTCTATTTAAGGAGAGATAGTAATGAAAATTCAGAATATTTCCAAATATGCAATGCTCTGCGTGATTGGCGTTAGTATATTGGTCTTCTTGTTGTTCTTCCTGATTGGTTGGGAAGACAGCTTCGAGGGAGATTTCAATGTACCATACTTCACATCACTCCTGCTTGTCTGGATGTACTTGACAGTGGTTGCTACAGCCGCTCTCACCGTCTGGTCAGTAGTTAAGGGCGTTCAGAGCACCAAGGGCAACGATCCTGCTGCAACAACAGGCGTTCCCGGTGGCAAGGTCATCCTTGGCACTATTGCTCTGTTAGTTGTTTCGCTGCTCCCAGGTCTTGCACTTGGTTTTGGCGAGAGTGAATTTACTGCAGCTGACGGTACTGTAACAAGTGCAGCAGGCGTAATGGTTGTAGACATCTTCATCTGGAGCATCTACATCCTTACCATTGCAGCCATCGTGGCAGTTGGTGTCAGCATGTCAGGTGTACTTACAAAGAGTGCTTCCAAGTAAAACCGATTAAACAGAGAAAGATATATGGCTAAGAAGAAAAAGAAAATGCCCGGATTGAACACCAGTTCAACAGCCGACATATCTTTCATGCTGCTCATCTTCTTCCTGGTAACCACCTCGATGGATACTGATATGGGTCTGGCACGTCGCCTCCCACAGCCGCCAGAGGACGAACAGGAAGATGTAGAGATTGATGTCAAGGAACGTAATGTCTTCAACGTACGTATCAATGCAGATGGCTATCTCGCATTGTACCGTCACGGCAATTACGATTTCATAGCTCTCGAGGACCTGCGTGCTCAGGCCAAGGAGTTCATTGATAATCCTCACAATCTGGGTTCATTACCCGAGAAGCATGTCAAGGACATAGAGCTGCTGGGTCCGATGGCAGTCACAGAAAATCACGTGATTTCTGTTCAGACAGACCGTGGTACGCCCTATAATATCTACTTCCAAGTACAGAACGAACTTGTAGCCGCATACAACGAGCTTCGTGACGAGCTTTCAATGGCACGTTTCCATAAGCCCTATGCAGCTCTGGACGAGGAGCACAAGGTAGCAATTCGCGCTGTATATCCTCAGAAGATATCCGAGGCTGAACCTAAAAAATATGGAGGAAACTAAAAATGGCAGGATTTAAGAAGAAAGCGTCGCGCGAAATGCCCGAGATGAATACTTCATCTCTGCCCGACTTGATATTCACCATTTTGTTCTTCTTTATGATCGTAACCACCATGCGCGAGGTTACGCTCAAGGTCAAGTTCACCGTACCTGCAGGTACCGAGCTTGAAAAGCTCACAAAGAAGAGCACCGTTAGTTTCATCTACGTCGGTCCTCCAACAGATGCGCTCCGTGCCCAGATGGGTAGCGGTACACGTATCCAGCTGAACGACCGCTACGCAAATCCATCCGAGGTTATGGACTTCGTAGCACAGGAACGTCAGGGCATGGCCAACCAGGCAGCCCAGACAATCAGCATCAAGGCCGACCAGAACACACAGATGGGTTACATAACCGATATCAAGGAAGTGTTGCGTAAGTCATGGGCACTGCGTATCAACTACTCGGCCACACGCCGCCAGTAATAATACGCACCCTACAGTAATAAAAGCGGAGGTCCTTACAGGCACTTCCGCTTTTTTTATATATCTTTGTACAGGAAACAACACGATATGACTGTAAATATAATCGCCGCAATCGCGCGCAACAACGCCATAGGCAACGACAACAAGCTGCTATACTGGCTCCCCAACGACCTCAAGCGCTTCAAGGCCCTCACCACCGGCCACACCATCATCATGGGACGTCGCACATTCCAGAGCCTCCCCCACGGAGCCCTTCCCAACAGGCGCAACATCGTCCTGTCACGATCCCAGGTACAATACCCCGGAGCCGAGACGTTCCCCTCGCTCCAGGAAGCCATCTCCGCATGCAGCGCTGACGAGCAGGTATATATCATAGGCGGAGCCAGCGTATACCAGCAGGCAATGGCATTTGCCGACAAGCTCTGCCTTACACAGATAGACGATACACCCCCACAGGCAGACGCCTACTTTCCACAGGTAGACCAAAGCCAGTGGAAACAAGTCTCCTGCGAGCAACACCCCGTAGACGACAAACACGCATACCCATATTCATTCGTAGATTATACCCGAGTAAGATGAAACAATACCTAGACCTGTTGCAGAATATCCTGGACAACGGGACAGACAAGTCCGACCGTACAGGAACCGGTACACGCAGCATCTTCGGACACCAGATGCGCTTCAACCTCGACGACGGATTCCCCCTCGTCACCACCAAGAAAGTCCATCTCAAGAGCATCATCTACGAACTGTTATGGTTCCTGCAAGGCAATACCAATGCCCGATGGCTCCAGGAACGCGGCGTACGCATTTGGAACGAATGGGCTGATCCCGAGACAGGCGACCTGGGACACATCTACGGCTACCAATGGCGCTCATGGCCAGACTACGACGGAGGCTTCATCGACCAGATACAGCAGGCAGTCGATACCATCAAGAACGACCCCGACTGCCGTCGCATCATAGTATCAGCATGGAACGTCGCAGACCTCAAGAACATGAACCTCCCCCCCTGCCACGCATTCTTCCAGTTCTATGTAGCCAACGGCAGGCTCTCCCTGCAGCTATACCAGCGCAGTGCCGACTGCTTTCTGGGCGTACCCTTCAATATCGCAAGCTACGCCCTGCTGCTAATGATGATGGCACAAGTCACAGGACTCAAGGCCGGAGACTTTATCCACACCACAGGCGACACACACATATACCAGAACCACATGGAACAGGTGCGCGAACAACTCAGCCGTACACCACGCCCATTACCCGCTATGCACCTCAATCCCGATGTAAGGAATATATTCGATTTTAAATACGAGGATTTCCAACTCACCGACTACGACCCCTGGCCAGCCATCAAAGGCGCAGTCAGCGTGTAGTAACCGAAACCTTCTTTATCACAATGCGGTGGACAGGCTTCTCGTCCACCGTTTTTTCATGCCCAATGCTCTGTACCACGCCAAGCCCCTCGACAACCTCACCGAATACAGTATAGGCACCGTCCAGGTGCGGAGCACCCCCATGTTTCGTGTATACCCTCTTTTGCTGCTCCGTAAACGGCGCAAACCCATGCACCGTGTCCGCATCAGCCATCATCTGGCGCAGCTCCGCCAGCGAACCCGGCGTGAAAACCTTGCCCGTCACGATATAGAACTGAGTATTGCTGCTGCGCCTGTCCGGATTCACATCATCATCCTCCTTTGCAGCAGCCAATGCTCCGGCCTTGTGGAAATGTATTGGATAGACTATCTCAGCAGGCACGTAGGCGTATCGTCATACAGACGTATTACAATCCTGCCCCTGTCAGTCTCGATGGTAACCTCCGTCTTGCCAATCCTGTCATAATCCCTGTTCCCGCAGCCGCACAACAGTAGCAGACATGCTAATATGCACAATGTGCGATGTATAATGTACGATGTTTTCATAAGGTATAGTATTATTTCATTCCTCTATCTGAGAACTCCGAGGACTCTGAGATCTCTGAGTACTCCGAGTACTCCGAGTACTCCAGTCCCCTCTCTGTTGCAATCTCGCTTTATACATCTGCTCTTTTATGCCACCCTCTGTTGAAAGACTCTCAGGTTTCTATAGTATCCTTGCTGCGGTAGAAAATCATTACTCATCTTATAACATGCTTCATGAATACTTTTCCGTTGTAAATATACAACTTTTTGGCGGAAACGACAGCCACAAGTATCCAATTTGATAAATGAAGTGTCTTACCTAGAAACCAAGCAAGATGTAACGGTGATCTCACGGACATCTCACGGACATCTCACGGACATCTCACGGACATCTCACGGACATCTACGCTCTGGGGAGCGTGAACCTACGCACGAGCGAGCGAAGAGCCATGCTCGCATAAGTTGTTTCAATAAGCCCCAATTACATGGGATGCGAGTGAGGATGAAATGATTTTTTTCCTTAAACATGTTGCTCTTATTATAAAAATAAGTATATTTGTAACGTCCGCACACCGAAAGTGGCACATAAACCACTGGGAATGCCATTAGGAAGGAGTTCCTTTTTGGCGGTGTGGGATACCATAATATTTAAAAGGCGTATATCACGCGCTTTGTTCTTGACGTACTGAAAGCCTAGGAAACTCTCAAACTCATTTAAGAACAATAGCAACGATAGACGCCCATGGGTATGTAATGAGGTACATCTGCTTAACTTGGCAGGTGTAATTTTGCATATCGGCGTGGGGTCATGGTTGCTCGTTCTAATGAGTTGGGCAATCCTAGGGCCTCAGTACGTGGAGCGAGCAACGAGGGGTCTCCACGCTTTTTTTGTATCTTGGGAAATCGCATTAATCAATCATTTAGGGACACTATTTGGAGACGTAGTGTTATGTAAGTCAAACACGACAAACCAAATATTGTGCGATATGAAACAGAATTTACTCCAGCGATTTTCAACTACAATTCTGCTAATTGCGGTTTGTGCCATTTCATGGGCCATTGAAGTTGACGGATTATACTACGACATTAATCCCGATGGTGCCAGTGTCACCTTATTAGGCGGTAACAACATTACTGGCTCAATAGATATACCTTCGATTGTGGAATACGAAAATACACGATACAGAGTGACCTGTATTGGAGAACGAGCATTTTATTCTCGCGGAGGTCTTACATCTGTGGTAATTCCCAATGGCGTAACCACAATAGGTGATAATGCTTTCTATTATTGCAGAGCTCTGACATCTGTGACAATTCCCAACAGTGTGACCAGCATTGGAGAACATGCTTTTGGATATTGCAGCAACATGACATCAATGACTATTCCCAAGAGTGTCAGAAGTATTGGCAAAGGAGCATTTGAGTTTTGCAGCGGACTGACATCTGTGTCCGTTCCCGATGGTATTACAAGTATTGAAGAAGCTACTTTCCGGCATTGTAGCGGCCTAACCTCAGCAACTATTCCCAACAGCGTGACGAATATTGGAGCAGCTGCTTTCCGCGAATGTACGAATTTGATATCTATTACAATTCCCGGCAGCGTGACTAACTTTGGTGAAGAGGCTTTCTCTAGTTGCAACGGTCTGACTAAAGCGGAATTTGCCAGCATTGAGAGTTTGTGTACGATAGAATTCGCAAATAATACAGCCAATCCTTTATATAATGCTAAACATCTTTACATTGACGGACAGGAAGTTACAGATCTGGTCATTCCTAACAGTGTGACAAGCATTGGAGAATATGCTTTCCTAAATTGTACCAGCCTGACATCAGTAACCATTCCCAACAGTGTAACCAGCATTGGAAAATATGCTTTCTGTGATTGCAAAGGTGTTGTTTCTTTCACAATAGGGAGCAATGTGACCAGCATTGGAACCTATGCTTTCTCTTCTTGTAGTAGCATGATGTTGGTAACTTGTCAAGCCAAAACTATTCCAGACCTTGGTTATAACTGTTTCTATAATGTAATACAATCCTTAGTTACATTGTATGTACCAGAAACATCTTTAGATACATACAAATCTACTTCTCCTTGGAAAAATTTCGGAACTATCCTTCCAATTATACCAGTCACAGGTATACGCCTCAACCAGGCATCTGCCACCCTTAACAGCAAGGATCAGACCCTACAGTTGTCTGCGACTGTTACCCCCGATGATGCT
>OMQX01000021.1 GCA_900313335.1 uncultured Prevotellaceae bacterium | reverse complement strand
TGCTCCGCAACGTCTACGACCGTGACAGGGCCGGTGCCCTACGCGCGACAGCTGACGGTGTGACTGGCAACCCGACGATTCGTGCCTGCTTTACGATTTCTTCCAATCCGGATTCTACCCGTAAGTTCTATAAATATGAACTGACTAACGGCACTTTCGGACGTATGGTATTCAGCTATAAGCCACGAGGCAGCCGCGAAGGGCGTATCCCCCGTCAGGGCAAGTACTCTGACGAATTCTATCAGAAGTTGGACGAATATCTGGCACGTCTCAACATCTGCAAGGGCCGATACATCATCAAACCTTTGAACAAGATAACGGACAAGTTGGCGGAAGAGATGGCACGTCTTGCAGACCTTGCCGACGATGACCTGCTGTTTGAAATGTCCCACCGCTCGCTGGTGTCGGGATGGAAGGCAGGTTGCGTACTATGGGCGCTCAATAATCAGACATGGACAAAGTCGATGTCCGAGTTAGTGGAATGGCTTGTTTATCATGACATATGGAGCAAGATGGCGGTATTCGCTGATATGCTTAAGGATGGCGACACGAGTATTTCTGAGGTCGTTAAGACCGGTCCGAAGAATATGCTTGATAACCTGTCCGATACTTTCAACGAAGCACAGCTTGAGGCGCTCCGAGCAGAACTTGGCAAGAACAAAGAGGGCACCAAAGCTCAGCTGCGCCAATGGATACACCGTAAGTTCATTACTTATTCTGACCAAACTGGTATGTATTGTAAAACTGAGACTTACTTAAATTCATAATTGATTGTTATGACACGATTTGAATTACAACAGCTCCGCGACCTGCCTATTGAGGGGGTCGCAGAGCGGCTGGGGCTCCAGGTCTCGCGACATAAATGCCTGTGTCCGTTTCATGATGATCACCGTGCCAGCCTCACCTTCAAGAACAATAAGTTCAAATGCTGGAGTTGCGGGGAAAGCGGAAATACGATAAGCTTGGCAGAGAAAGTGCTGGGCAAGGATTTCAAGGAAGCGTGCCAATGGCTTGCCGACGAGAACAACGTGATCATTGAAAAACATCAGCCATCTTACATCAGCCATCAGCCTTCTTTCGACGCCAGTCGATACGAGAAGTTTTTCGCTCATCCTTTCTTGAACGCAGAGGCGAGGCGGTTCCTGTTCGAGGAGCGACGGCTGGACCCTCGCGTTGTGCGCTGGTGCCGTTTGACCTCGTGGCGCGACAAGCAAGGCACTCCGTGGTTGCAAATACCTTACTACGATCGCGAAGGAAAACTGGTAGGGGTGCAGAATAGGAATTTAGCCCCCCTCTTATCCCCCCTCAAGGGGGAGGACAAAAGCCCCAATAATATTCTCTCCTCTCATCAGGGGGAGGCCGGGAGGGGGCCGCGCTTCCGATTCCCAATGGGTTCGCGGTGCGGGATTTACAACCTGCCGGTGGTGAACATGCTGCACTATGGCGAGGCGTTGTTCATTGCTGAGGGTTGCAGCGACTGCTGGAGCTTGCTGTCTGCGGGCCACAAGGCGATAGCCATCCCGTCGGCGACATTGCTGACCAGGAAGAATGTGGAAATGCTCTCGACTCTACACTCCGAACTCTCAACTCAATTCCACATGTGGCCCGACAACGACGCCCCTGGCGAACGTCTCTTCCTGCAACTGCAGCAGGTCCTCCCCAACCTTGTCCGCCACCAACTGCCGCCCGGGTGCAAAGACTTCAGCGATTACTATTTAATTCATAATTCATAATTCATAATTCATAATTAGAGTGATGAAGACTATGTATAAATCAGATTTGGCGCGGTTGGCGGGTGTGAGTGCAAGCACGTTCCGCAGGTATCTGAACTCGCGCAGGGATGTACTGGCAGAGATGGGTGTTTCGCCCCGTGCCCAGATGCTGCCGCCCAGGGCAGTAAGGTTCGTGGTAGAGGACTATTGTATCGAGCTGCCGGAAAAATTCCGATGATTTTCCGTAAGCCTCGCGCGATGTCCACCAAAGACCACCAACGCCCCCTGCGATTGCAGTACCTTTGTACTATCAAAAAAACAACGGCGTACAAAGGGCCCGACAACGGCGTAGGAACGCCAAAACAACGGCGTTGTTTTACGGGGAGAAGCCACCACTCCCAAAGATGGGGGCGAAACACATAAAAAACGAGTAAAAAAAATGAGTAAGATTATCTATCGCAAGGTCCGTACTGCCCCTGGTCATAAGCAGTACCTGGACGCTAACAGAACTCAGCTGAACCCTGCGTTCGAACAGAATGCTGCCTACTATGTCAAGGCGGTGAGTACCGAAACCCTGTCGCTTCGTGACATGTCGAAGCATATCTCCAGCCATGGATCGCCTTATAATGAGCAAAACAGTTATAATGCTGGCATCGGTGGTAGCAATAATACCATTCGCAGTATCGGACTGGCACGGGCTAAGTTCAACATCGGCAGCATGGCCGTAGGTCTGCGCCTGCGCTTCCTGCCCGAAACGGCTGCCGAGGAGAAGATCTCGCAGAAGGAGTTCCTGAAGAAGGCTAAGTTCATTGATGTGGCTGACCTGGCAAACATCGACGAGAATCCTTCCAGCGAGGACGATAACGGCGTGGTCATCGACGACAACGGTCAGACTACCGATCCCGAGACTCCGGGTACGGGTGGAAACACTGGCGGTGACAACAACGGCGGTGGCGGTACTACACCTCCGGGTGGAAACACGGGGAATGATGACTAAGCAACTGCTCGGCCCCCCGACCTTCGTGTCGGGTGGGCGGAGCTTGCTTTTGGTTAAAAAATTAAAAAGTTAAAAGGTTAAAGAGTTAAAGAGTTAAAGAGTTAAAAGGTTAAAGGGTTAAAACATTATGAAGGCGAGATTGGCTTGGTTGGCGTTTGTTGTGGCGGTGGTGTTTGCAACGGTGTCGCTTTTTTTGCCGCCGCAGGGTAAGATTGATGCTTCGGTGCTGATGTGGTGCGCCCAGCTGTTAATACTGTGTGCTACGTTCTTGGGGGTTGAAAGCTATGTGAACTTTATAAAGGGAATTCATAATTCATAATTCATAATTCATAATTAATCTTTTAACGTTTTAACGCCTTAACATTTAAACATTTAAACATTGTATGCGAACCATCAAGGAAATAATCCTACACTGCACGGCAACGGAGGAAGGCAAACCTTTCACCGTTGCCGATATAGATTTATGGCACAGAAAGCGCGGTTGGCGCTGCATCGGCTACCATTACGTCGTATACCTCGACGGAACAATAGCCTACGGACGCAAGCCAACCGAGATTGGAGCGCACTGCAGCGGACACAACTCCAATTCCATCGGCATCTGCTACGTCGGTGGCCTGCGTAACGGCAAACCAGCCGACACGCGCACACCACAGCAGAAAATCGCGCTGCTGCGCCTATTGTCAAACCTCAAAACAATTTATCCAAATGCAAAGATTTACGGTCACAGGGACTTTGCTCCCAAAGCTTGCCCTTGTTTTGATGCTCGCGCTGAGTACTGCGAGCTGTAGCACCACCCGCGTACAATCCTCAAGCGAGCGCGACAGCATCGTAGTAATACACGATACGGTCTTTTCCGCACGGCTTCAGTACGACTCCACATTCCACGACCGCTATCACAGCGTGATAGCCATCGACTCCATTGTCTATGTACGCGACTCAGTGGTGCTGTACAAATACAAGCTCAAGCACGACTCCGTGTTTATCCACAAGACCGACACGGCCTTTGTGAAACACACGGAAGTCAAGCGCGTGGAGGTCCCGCGCAGGCGCAGCTGGATAGACTATACTTCATACGCGGCCTTGGCGATCCTGGTTGTTCTGCTTGTCAGGAAAGTGCGCAGTCGCTACTCAACTACTTACTAGCTACTTACTATTTTTTTGCAGATTTTTATTATCTTTGTATCTGATGTCACTTTTTGGCGTTGTGGTTTGTTATATTAGTGACCAGGGTCGAAAGAAAAAGAAATGTCTAATATAATATAAGGAGTAAGAAAATGATGTACATGGTGGATATTTTGGTGCCTATCGCAATATGTTGTGTATTGCCGATTGTTGTTGTGTGGCTGGTATACCGTCAGAAGATTATGGTCTCGAGGGACCGTACGCGGATTGTGCTTGCTGCGATAGAGAAGAATCCTAACCTGGATGTGGAGGTGCTGATAAGGCATATGGCTCCGAAGGGTGTCCTGCTGAAGGAGAAGCTGCTGAAGAAACAGCAGTGGTCGATGCTGTCGTCGGTGCTGGGCGTTGGGCTTATCGTTTATGGTATATGGCTTGGATGTACGGAACAGGGGGGTACGTCGGATGCAATGGCGAGTATCTGGTTGGGCCTGATATTGCTGGGCATAGGTGTTACCTTGTACGTGAACTACAGGTTGAGCAGGAAGATGCTGGCAAACGAGATAAGGGCAGAAGAGGAGAGGGCTGTGAAGGATATAGGATGACTCGCGAGGTTTTCATAGCATACGTGGAGCGTGAGCAGGAGTCGCTGCGTGGTTTCCTGCTTGCGCTGTGCTGCGGTAACAGGTGCGACGCTGACGACCTGGCGCAGGATACGCTGGTGAAGGCTTACCTGTCCTGTGGCGGTTATGAGGACAAGGGCAGGTTCCGTTCGTGGCTGATGAAGATTGCGTACAACACGTTCCTGAACCATAAAGCGAGCCTGCGCAGCGTGGAGAGCATGGACGAAGCGCGGATACTTGTCAGCAAAACTGCTGCCGACTCGTCATTTGAGCACCAGGAGCTCTACCTGGCCCTGCGCACGCTTCCCGCAAAAGAACGCTCTGCCATCACGCTGTTCTACCTGAGCGGCTATAGCGTGAAGGAGATAGCTGCAATAACCGGAACCTCGGAGGATGCGGTGAAGAAGCAGCTGTCGCGGGGTCGTGACAAACTAAAGGAGAAACTGAAGTTATGACAAAAGATAAAGCTTTGGAGGATCTGTTCCTTGCACAGAAGCCTCATTTCCCGGATCATGATGATTTCATGGCTTCGCTGAACAGGAGGTTGGATGCGGTGGAGTATCTGAAACAGCATCAGGAGGCTACGATACGCCACTACAGGATGATGATGATTGCGGCATTCGTGGTGGGTATCGTGAGTGGTGCGATAACGGTGGCGTATGTGCTGTCGGTGCCTGCGGACGTGCCTCTGTTCACGTTCCGGGTGCAGAGTGGTGTATTGCTGTGGCTGTCGCTGAACTCGCGGATAATAGTGAGCTCGGCTCTTTCGCTGCTGATGACGTTTGGTGTTATAATCATTGTGGGCAATGTGCGGGAGATTTTGAGGAATTTTAGTATCTTTGCGGCATCGTATGATACCAAACAGAGCTAAGCTGAGGGATCTTTGCATGGAGCCGCTGGCCCTGCGGGATTACATGGCGGGGCTGAGCAATGCGCAGCGCCGTGTGGCGCAGGTGTGTCTGGAGAGGGAGATTTTGCCTGTGCTGCCTGCTGTGAAGTGGGGGGCTGTGTTCTCTACATTGTTCCGGGCGGACAGCCGGGCGTGGCTGGGGTGTCTGCTGAAGGTGCTGGTGCAGCGTATAGGTGAGGGGAGCAGTGCCCTGGGTGACTGTATCGCGGATATAGCTGCCGAGATGACGGATGTGGACAGGAGGAAGTTGCTGCTGGCGATGATTCCGCTTGCTGACAGTCCTGAGGGGGTGCGGATGTTGTTCGACAGGTGTGGCCTGGTGGAGTCGGGGCAGTGGATTCAGTTTCTGTTGCAGGTGACTACGCGGCCTGCGTATTTTGTTTTACTGGGTGCGCTGCGCTATGTGGAGCATGACGATGCGTTGTTGTTCCGTACGTGCCATTATCTGATGAAGAAGGGTGATTCGCTGAGTTTCAGCACGGCGAGCATCATACGTCTGAGTTATGACATAAAGGAGGTGCGAGGCACTTTTTCGTTGCACCTCGCACCTTATCAGTTGGCTCGCGTTGAGCAGAACTATGCTGCTTTCTGCGAAGCGGTGAAAATCTGATTTATTTCTTGCTTCCGCGCCAGAAGGCTTCCTCGGCTGCTTTCTTGCGCAGGTATTCCTGGTAGGCGTCGTTGGCGGCCTTGTTGGCGGCTGCTGCCTTGTTGGCTGCTGCAAGCTGCTCCTGGGCTGTTACGATGCGGCCTCTGAGGTCACGTGCACGTGGTGCAATGGTGATATCGGCTGCTGCTGCCTTGTCGCAGTATGCAATGGCGTCGTTGTAGTTCTTGACGCGTACCATGTTGTTTGCCATCTGGTAGTAGGCGTGGCCTGCGCATTCGGCGTTATAGCCGATGGCTTTCTCGGTGTATTCCTCGCTCTTGCCGTATGCGCCGCTGGATGCCATGGCCTTGGCGATGTTCATGCATATCTTGCTGCGTGCGATGTCGTCGGATGCGAGCTCGAGGGCTTTGTTGTAGTAGTTGAGGGCGGAGCTTGCGTTGCCGTCCTTCATGGCTTTCTGGGCAAGACCGATAGATGATGTGAAGGTGGGCCTCAGGTCGTATGCGGCCTTGGCGTACTGGAAGTAGATGGGCTCGGTGTCGCAGTCATTCTGGGCCATGAGGTTGAGTGATGCGTTGAGCTTGTTGATGTCGGTCTTGTAGGCGTCGAACTTGTCGGTGTAGATCTTGATGATCTGTGACTTGTCGGCGGCTCCGCTGGCGGCAAAGGTCTGCTCGATGAAGGCGAGGGGTGCACTGTACATGGTTACGTACTTCTGTGCAACGGCGCTGTCACCTGCCTGGGCGGCTTCGGTGGCGAGGGCGAGCATCTTCTCGCATGCTTCCTTGCTGTCGAGGTAGTTCTGCAGGTATTGCTCGCGCTTGCCTGTGGGATCGGCCTTGTAGATCTTATCGCTGATGAAGATGTAGTTCTGCAGGAATGATCCGCTGACCTCGCGACCGCCTTTCTCGTTGATGGTCTTGATGGCTTCCTCGAAGTACTTGTAGCTCTTGTCGGCAGTCCACTGCTGGCTGGGGATGGTGGGGGCGATGTAGTTGTAGTACTCTGCCTTGACGGCCATCACGTCGCCGGCGCTGCTCTTGAGTCTCTCGCGGCGCTCCATGCTGTTGAGGCTGTCGAGACGGCTGAGACGCAGGTCGAACATCTTCATCATGTCGTTGAAATACTGCTCCTTCTTGGCGGGGTCTGTCTCCTTGAGATTGAGGTTGTAGAACATGATGGGGCTCTGCTTGTAGATACCTGTGTTGGCAAAGGGGGCATAGGTCATGAGCCATTTCCATGATACGTATGCGTCCTTGTAGTCCTGGTTCTGCAGTCCCATCTGGAACATGCTGATATGTCCGCGTCCTACGCTGATGCTGTCTTCGCCTGCAGTTGCGGCAATTCGCTCGTCGGGGGTAGTGCCCTCGAACTGTGCCATTGCGGCAATGCTGATTGCCGTGGCAATGGCTAATGTAAAGATTCTATTCTTCATAATGTATAATGTATTATCTGTCGTTTGGCAA
This sequence comes from uncultured Prevotellaceae bacterium, assembly GCA_900313335.1. Taxonomy (GTDB): domain Bacteria; phylum Bacteroidota; class Bacteroidia; order Bacteroidales; family Bacteroidaceae; genus Physcousia. Next base: position 12,935 of record OMQX01000021.1, on the reverse strand, counting down.
TTCGCCGTCCTTGTTCTCTGCCCATATCTCCTGCAGCTCGGTGACGTTGACGGCCTTGATGAGGTTGGTGCTGTCGTCGGCAACGGTGATGCAGAAACGGTCTGTGTAGTTGCGGATGCTGCCCTGTATGATGCCGTCCTCGCCGGTGCGGTCGTTGGTCTTGTTGATATACAGGGTGTCGCCGTCGTCGGTGATGAACTCGAGCACGCTCATGCCTGTGTCCTCGCCCATGTGGCCCCAGATGCAGTTGTCGGGCATTGTGATGACCAGTAGGGTGTCTACGCTGGGCCCTGCCGGAGCAATGCTGTCGATTGAATCACGCTTGTTTTCGTCTCCCTGTGTCTTGTCGTGGCATGATGCCAGCGAGAAGAGTACTGCTGCTGCAGTTAATATGTATGCTGTCTTTTTCATTTGAACGCAAAGGTAGTGCTTTTTTTATATATGACGTGGAGAAAATTACTTAAAATAATAAAAAATCCCCCGTGGTGATAGGATTATCCCTACGTTTTGTATAGTTTTGCAAAGCGAAACAGGTGTTATATGGAAAATATGTTATTGGATATAGTCCTGCTGATTGTGGGCACGGCAATAGTGCTGTGGGGTGCTGACAGGTTTATTGACTCGGCAAGTGCGATTGCGCGCCGCTGGAATATATCGGAGATGGTGATCGGCCTGACGGTTGTTGCAATTGGTACGAGCCTGCCTGAGTTTGTGGTGAGTTTCTTCAGCGCGGTGCAGGACAGCGGTGACATGAGTGTGGGCAATATCGTGGGGAGCAATGTGTTCAACACGCTGATGATAGTGGGCTGCTCGGCATTGATGAAGCCGATTCTGATACCGCGTGGCATAATCCTGCATCGTGACATGCTGTTGTCGCTGGGTGCGGCATTCGTACTGTGGGCCATGTGCAGCGACAGGATGCTGGACCGTTGGGACGGTATGGTGCTGCTGGTGTTCTTCTGTATGTTCATGGGCTATGCTTATTACATCGCAAAGCATTCGCGTCACTATGCTGCCGAGGTTGTTGAAGAAAAGGATGGCAGTCAGGGTGACGGATATACGTTGCGCCGCATACTGGTGCTGCTGGTTATAGGGCTTGCGTGCCTGGTGGGCGGTGGCCAGCTGATGGTGCACAGTGCTTCGTCGCTTGCTATTGCATGTGGTATGAGCGAGGGGCTGGTGGGGCTTACGATATTGGCTGCTGGTACGAGCCTGCCTGAGCTGGCAACGAGTGTGGTTGCTGCGCTGAAGGGTAGCAAGGACCTGGCCCTGGGCAATGTCCTGGGCAGCAATATCTTTAATATATGTCTGGTATTGGGTTCGACCTCGCTGTTGCGCCCGATAGTGGTAACGGGTATGACGGATGTGGATTGGTCGGTACTGATAGGCAGTGGTATTGCATTGCTGCTGTACGTGCCTGTTCGTCACCGCTTCGGGCGTATCGAGGGTGCCATGCTGGTATTGGCCTACATGGCTTTTCTCACTTGGCTGATTATTGGTATTTGAGCTGGCTTTCTGCCTGATTCAGCAGACGTTTGTACTGCTCGAGGTCTTCACGGGACAGTTCGATAGAGCAGAGTCTGATTTCCCAGATGTCCTCGTTCAGGAAACGGGTGAGCGAGAGGGACACGGATGAACTTGTCAGGTAGTTGTAATACTGATAATGGTCGGTGTATGTTCCGTAACGCTGCTTTATCTCCTCGATAGCGTTGTAGATGGACGGGAGCTCGTCGAATAGGACGATTTTATTTTCGCGTTTGTCGGGATTGACGGACGGAGATTCGCAGTAGTTGAATTCCAGATAGTCTATTGTATCGGTCGGGGTTGACAGTTTGCTGAGGTAGATAATCACGGAGTGCTGTTCACCTGCTGAGAGGTTCTTGTGCTCGCTGTCTGTAAGGCGACCAATCTCCCAGGATTCGATGTGGGATGCGGGGCTGGATTTGAGCAGACTGTCAACCAGATGCAGTTTGTCTTTGACAGCATCGGATGATATACTGTTTTCGCTGTTTTTATTACCGCAGCTGATAAGGGTTATGACTGTGGATAATGCCAGGAATACGGAAAGTAGTTTTTTCATTGTTTATGGTTTTAGCGGTTTGAGTACATTTTCTCGTAATAGGTCTGGTAGTCGCCGGACGTGACGTTGTCGAGCCATTCCTCGTTGTCGAGGTACCACTGGACGGTCTTCTCGATGCCTTCCTCGAACTGTAGTGACGGCTCCCAGCCAAGTTCTTTCTGGAGCTTGGTTGAGTCGATGGCATAGCGTGCGTCGTGGCCGAGGCGGTCAGTGACGTATGTTATGAGGTCGAGGTCGGCTCCCTCGGGACGGCCGAGGAGGCGGTCTACAGTCTTGATGACGGTCTTGATGATGTCTATGTTCTTCCACTCGTTGAAGCCTCCGATATTGTATGTCTCGGCTATGGTGCCGTTGTGGAAGATGGTGTCTATTGCCCGTGCGTGGTCAACGACATAGAGCCAGTCGCGTACGTTCTCGCCCTTGCCGTAGACGGGGAGCGGCTTGCGGTGGCGTATGTTGTTGATGAAGAGAGGAATCAATTTCTCGGGGAACTGGTAGGGTCCGTAGTTGTTGCTGCAGTTGGTGACAATGGTGGGCATGCCGTATGTGTCGTGGAAGGCGCGTACGAAATGGTCACTGGATGCCTTGCTTGCTGAATATGGGCTGTGGGGGTTGTACTTGGTGGTCTCGTAGAAGAAATCCTTTCCATAGGCCAGGTGATGTTCGCCGGAAGAGGCCTTGGTGGTGAAAGGTGGTTCAATGCCTTCGGGGTTGGTCATCTCCAATGCTCCGTATACCTCGTCGGTGGAGATATGGTAGAAGCGCTTGCCCTCGTATTTCTCTGGCAAAGACTCCCAATACAACTTGGCTGCCTGCAGGAGTGAGAGGGTGCCCATTACGTTTGTGCGTGCAAAGGTAAAGGGGTCCTTGATGGAGCGGTCTACGTGGGACTCGGCTGCAAGGTGGATGATGCCGTCTATCTTCTCGTCCTGCATGAGCTTGTAGAATGCGTCGAAATCGCAGATGTCCATGCGGACGAACTTGTAGTTTGGCTTGTCCTCGATGTCCTTTAGGTTGGCAAGGTTGCCTGCGTAGGTTAGCTTGTCGAGGTTGATGATGTTGTACTGGGGGTATTTGTTTACGAACAAACGTACTACGTGGTTGCCTATAAAGCCGGCTCCGCCTGTTATTACAATATTCTTCATGATATCAATATAGGTTTATGTTTATGTCAAAGGGTGAATCGAAATCTGCAAGTTTTGCGTGGCGTGTGTCCTTGTCGGACAAAATGGCACGCTCCATGGGGATTTGCCAGTCTATCTGAAGGGTGGGGTCCAGAATGGAGATGCCGCAGTCGGATTCGGGGTGGTAGAACTCGTCGCACTTGTACTGGAAGACGGCGGTGTCGCTGAGTACCACGAATCCGTGTGCAAAGCCTTTGGGGACGAAGAACTGGCGGTGGTTTTCGGCGCTGAGCTCGACGGCGACGTTCTGTCCGTAGGTCGGGGAGCCCTTACGTATGTCAACGGCTACGTCCAGGACGCGTCCCTGTACGCAGCGTACTATCTTGCTCTGCGTATATGGGGGGCGCTGGAAGTGAAGGCCGCGCATGACTCCGTAGCTGGACATGGATTCGTTGTCCTGTACGAAGATGATGGGGTGTCCGTATTGGGGTATTGCGAACTTCTCGTCAAATTCGCGTTGTGAGAAGCTTTCCAGAAAATAGCCTCGTGCATCTCCGAAGACCTTTGGCTCGAGGATTACGGGGCCGTCTATATGTGTCTTGATGATTTCCATATGTTGTATTTGATATTCTATGCGAGTTCGCCGGCACCGTAGCGCTTTACCTCGTCGATTACCTTGAGCAGGTACTGTCCGTACTGATTCTTGATCATTGGCTGTGCAAGCTGGCGCATGCGCTCTTCGCTGATCCAGCCCTGGCGGTATGCAATGCCTTCGAGGCATGCGACCTTGAGTCCCTGTCGTTTCTCGAGGACCTCGATGTATGTGGATGCTTCGCTAAGCGAGTCGTGGGTGCCTGTGTCAAGCCATGCAAAGCCGCGGCCGAGGGTCTGTACCTTGAGTTCGTTGTCGTTGAGGAACCACTGGTTGACGGTGGTGATTTCGTACTCGCCGCGTGCCGAGGGTTTTATCCTGCTTGCAATGTCGACGACTTTGTTGGGGTAGAAATAGAGGCCGACAACGGCGTAGTTGCTCTTGGGATTGCTGGGCTTCTCCTCGATGGACAGGCAGTTGCCGTCCTTGTCGAACTCGGCAACGCCGTAGCGTTCGGGGTCGTTCACCCAGTAGCCGAATACGGTGGCCTTCCTGTCTTCCTCGGCGGTGCGTACTGCTTCGCGCAGCATCTGTGTAAAGCCGTTTCCCTGGAATATGTTGTCACCGAGTACGAGGCAAACGGAATCGTTGCCTATGAATTCCTTGCCGATGGTGAATGCCTGGGCGAGTCCGTCGGGTGACGGCTGCTCGGCATACTGGAAGCGGACTCCGTAGTCGCTGCCGTCGCCAAGCAGTCGCTTGAATCCGGGCAGGTCATATGGTGTGGATATTATAAGTATGTCCCTGATGCCTGCCAGCATAAGTACGCTGATAGGGTAGTATACCATTGGCTTGTCGTATATTGGCATAAGTTGCTTGGAGATTCCCTTTGTGATGGGATAGAGGCGTGTGCCGCTGCCTCCTGCAAGTACTATTCCTTTCATTGTTATTGCTTTATCTCGTATACATTAAAGTATTTTGTTCTCTTTGACTGACTGGTCCTGATAGACGCTGTCCACACCTTCGATCTGGTTGAGCCTCTGTATGGCAGCGACCATCTCCTGCACGCTGTGTACCATGAAGGTTACGCGGCATTCGGCAAGTCCGTCGCGGCTGAATGTGTTGAGCGAATCGATGCTGAGGTGCAGATTGTCGGCAATCTCGGTAACCAGGTCCATAAGCAGGTGGTAGCGGTCTACACCGCGTATTTCAAGGGTTACGGGGTAGGCGTATCCGGTACGGTTGATGGTAACGGATGTGGGGGAGTTGATTACGAGCGAATCGGACTTGGGGTCGTCTGAGTATGTGATGCTTATGACGTCGTCACCGTGTTTGCTGGCCATGCGGATGGCTTCGGGGCACGAACGGCGGTGCAGGATGATGCTGCGATAGTCTGTTACCCCGTCCTCGCAGTGGCTGGTACGTATGCCTATTACCTCGCCTCCGGGCAGTGGGTTGCACAGGTGACAGCGTACGATACCGCCTGCTGTCAGTAGGCGCTCGGCAAGGAATATACGCAGATAGCGCTTGGCGACATAGGTCTTGCAATGGTTAATCCAGTCCTTGTGGGGGTGTGCCTGCGGGCTGGTGTGCAGGTCGATGCAGTCGCCGTTGTGCAATACTGTCTTGATGTTTGACAGGTGTCCGTTGATGTATGCGTAGTGTGCATGGGAGCCGCATTTGTCACCGTGCTTGAAGGCGTAGTCGATGACGGTGCTGTCCTTCGGAAGTATCATGGATTCACCCGTGGGCGAGAATACGGTTATGTCGTCGTAATAGAGGCTGCTGGAGATGTGCTCGAGGAAATGTTCCTCGTTGCCGAGTTCCTCGATGTCCTTGAGTACACGGCGGAAGCGCTTGACCCAGTTGCCTATGTTGCTGCCTATCTCGGCCATACAGCCGACCTGGCTGGCGGTGACCATGTTCTGGGAGCATATCTGGACGTCTTCCCATACGCCTGTCTCGCTGAGGAGCATGAGGCGCAGGCACTGGTAGGAGTTTTCCTTCGGCTGCTCGATGAGGTTCTGGAATGTGCCGGGGCGTTCGCGGAACTCACGGGTGAGCAGGTTGTAGATCTTGAGGCAGGTTTCCTTCTCGGTCAGTGCCTCGTCCATGATGTCCTCCCAGAAGGTGATGCGTATGTAGTATCGGTTCTGGAGGTGGAAGAAATCGACGTGCTGCTGGTGCATGCGGCGCCAGATGCTGTATGGGCGGCGGTAGATGTATTGTACCTTGCACTGGATTCCGTGATCCTTGAGCGTACCGTGGATGTTCTTGCAGAAGAGCTCGAGGCGTTCGCGGTCGCGTTCACGGTCCATTTCGAGCCATCGCTCGATGTCGCCGTATTCAAGTTCGCAGCGATACTTGAAAGAGAGGTTCTCGAGGTCGGTCTTTACCTCGAAAAGTCCCAGGCGGTTGGCAAGGGGGGCGTAGAAGCAATCGGTCTCGCCGGCTATCTTCATCTGCTTGTCAGGGCGCATGCTGCTGAGAGTGCGCATATTGTGGAGGCGGTCGCTGATCTTGACCATGACGGCCCGTATGTCATAGTGGAGCGATGCCAGTATCTGCTGGTAGTTGTCGACCTGCTTGGTGGTATTGTATGTCTCTTTCTTCTTCTTGGTAACTACGTCCACAAGTCCTGCTACGTCGTCACCGAATTGCTTGCGTATGTCCTCGACGGTGTATGATGTGTCCTCGACAACGTCGTGCAGGAAGGCTGTTATGACGCTGTTGGCATCGAGTCGCAGTTCCTTGGCTGCAATGAGGGCGACGCTGATGGGGTGTAGAATATATGGCTCGCCTGATTTACGGCGCTGGCTGGCGTGTGCCCTGTAGGCAAGATTGAACGCCTGGCGTACGCGCTGCATGTCCTCGGGGGTATAGCGGTCGCATACGGCATCGTAAACCTGTTGTACGAGTTCCTGTACTTGTTTGTCGTAATCCATATTATTGATGTTTGCGTGCAAATATAATAAATAATAATTAGGTATCGGGGTAAAGGTTCGCGAAAATTTGCTGAAGAAGTTTTTTTTTGCTAACTTTGCCCGCGAGTTTAGAATTAAGTAAAACATAAAAAAAAGAATTATATTATGAAAGCATTTGTTTTTCCCGGTCAGGGAGCACAGTTTACGGGTATGGGTTTGGATTTGTACAATTCAAATGATACCGCAAAGCAGTTGATGGAGAAGGCGAACGAGATTCTTGGCTTCCGCCTGACAGATATCATGTTCGAGGGTGATGCCGAGGCTCTGAAGGAAACGAAGGTTACTCAGCCGGCTGTTTTCCTGCACAGTGTTGCTATGGCTGCTGCCATGGGTGATGAGTTCAAGCCTGATATGGTGGGCGGTCACTCGCTGGGTGAGTTCAGTGCCCTGGTTGCTGCGGGTGCCCTGACTTTTGAGGATGGATTGAAGCTGGTTTATGCCCGTGCAATGGCTATGCAGAAGTGCTGTGAGGCTCAGCCTGGCGGTATGGCTGCCGTACTACGCCTGGACGATGAGACTATCGAGAGGATATGTGCCGAGGTGAGCGCTGAGAATGAGGGCGTGGTGGTTGCTGCAAACTACAACTGTCCTGGACAGCTGGTAATCAGCGGTAACAAGGACGAGGTGCAGAAGGCTTGTGACAAGTTGTTGGAGGCTGGTGCGCGCCGTGCTCTGGTGCTGCCTGTAGGCGGTGCTTTCCACAGCCCTTTGATGCAGGGTGCAAAGGATGAGCTGGAGGCTGCTATCGAGGCTACTGATTTCCACGAGCCCAAGTGCCCGGTATACCAGAATGTGGATGGCAAGGCTCACACGGATGCTGCCGAGATAAAGAAGAACCTGATTGCTCAGCTGACTGCCAGTGTACGCTGGACTCAGGAGGTACAGGCTATGATAGAGGCAGGTGCAACGGAATTTGTAGAGTGTGGTCCCGGTCAGGCCTTGACGGGTATGATTACCAAGATTAGCAAGGACGTGACCGTCGAGCATGCATAATGGTAATATATCAGGTTTTTACGAGGCTGTTCGGCGCGGATGCAGAGAATCCGGTGCCTAATGGTACGAAGAAACAGAACGGGTGCGGCACGATGTCTGCCTTCACGATGAAGGCGCTTGAGGAGATCAGGACACTGGGTGCTACACATATCTGGTATACGGGAATTATCGAGCATGCTACTTGTACGGATTATTCGAAATATGGTATTGCAAAGGATAATCCGCTGATTGTAAAGGGTAGGGCAGGCAGTCCGTATGCAATAAAGGATTACTATGACGTTGATCCTGACCTGGCAGTGAAGGTTCCTGAGCGTATCCGGGAATACGAGTTGCTGATTGAGCGTACTCATAAGGCTGGCATGAAGGTAATTCAGGACTTCGTGCCCAACCATGTTGCGCGTCAGTATCACAGTGATGCTTGCCCGAAGGGGTGTGTGGATCTGGGTGAGGGTGACGACATCTCGCTGAACTACAGTCCCGAGAATAATTTCTACTATCTGGGTGAGCCCTTGCATCTGGACAACATCCTTGCGGATGCGGAGGATGGGTATCAGGAGAATCCTGCGAAGGCTACGGGTAATGATGTGTTCAGTGCATGGCCTGGTAGGAACGACTGGTACGAGACGGTCAAACTGAACTATGGTCCCTCGACCTATCGCAAGATGCGTGACATCCTGCTTTATTGGGCTGCCAAGGGCGTGGACGGTTTCCGTTGTGACATGGCGGAGATGGTTCCTGTGGAGTTCTGGGAGTGGGTGATTCCGCAGATCAAGGAACAGTATCCCGGGATAATCTTCATCGCCGAGGTTTACAATCCTGCGTTGTACCGCGATTATATATATCGTGGCGGATTCGACTATCTGTATGACAAGGTCGGACTGTATGACAAGCTGAAGGCTGTTACGGCAGGTTGGTGCAGTGCTCAGGAGATTACCGGTTGCTGGCAGAGTGTTCAGGACATACAGGACAAAATGCTGAATTTCCTGGAGAATCATGACGAGCAGCGTATTGCGAGTGAGTTTTTTGCGGGTGACGCAAAAAAAGGACGTCCGATGCTATTGGTGTCTGCCTTGATGAATACCAATCCGATGATGGTCTATTTCGGCCAGGAGCTTGGTGAGAGGGGTATGGACGAGGAAGGCTTCAGCGGCAGGGACGGACGTACGACGATATTTGACTATTGGACTGTTGACACAATACGCCGCTGGCGCAACAAGGGCAAGTTTGACGGCAAGTTGTTGACGGGTAGCGAGAAGGCGCTGCAAAAGTATTACCGGAAGATACTGAACCTGTCTGCCGATGAGGATGCTTTCAGCAAAGGACAGTTCTGGGATCTGATGTATGTTAATCCGCAGTTGCAGCGGCAATATGCTTTCATGCGCAGCTATGAGGGCAAGACATGGCTTGTAGTTGCAAATTTCAGCGACGGGACATCTGAGATTGAGGTGAACATTCCTGATGATGCCTGTCGTACATTCGGTATAAAGTCCAACACTGTCCGTGTGAATGTAAAGGCATGGGACGGTGTTGTTAAGAGAATAAGATAATGAATAACTATCACCTTGTAATAATGGCTGGCGGTATAGGAAGCCGTTTCTGGCCGATGAGTACACCTGAGTGTCCCAAGCAGTTTGTTGATGTGCTGGGGTGCGGACGTACGTTTATCCAGATGCGCTTTGCGGGTATTGTTTCTCCCGAGAATATATGGGGTGTTACCAGTGCGCAGTATCGTGATACGGTGGCGCGGCAGTTGCCTGAAATTCCTGCGGGCAACATCCTGCTGGAGCCCTGCCGGCGTAATACGGCACCTTGTATAGCGTATGCTGCATGGCGCATAAAGTCGGTTGATCCCAAGGCTGTGATGGTTGTAAGCCCGTCTGATCATCTGGTGCTGAACGTAATGGAATTCCAGCGGGTAATAAAGAGCTGTCTGGAGTTCGCCGGTGAAAGTGACAGCATAGTGACATTGGGTATGAAGCCAACCCGTCCTGAGACAGGATATGGTTACATACAGACGGATATGTCATGTCCCTCGGTTCGCAACAGGGAGATATTCCGTGTAGACAAGTTCCGTGAGAAACCTGATCTGCAGACTGCTGAGAAATATATCAGACAGCCTAACATGTTGTGGAATTCGGGTATATTTGTATGGAGTGTCAACACTGTTGTAAATGCCTTGCGTATATATGAACCAGAGGTTAACGATGCCTTTGAGTCACTCTTGGATGTCTACGGTACGGAACGTGAGCAGCAGGAAATTGACCGTATATATCCGGATTGCAAGAATATAAGCGTTGACTATGCTATCCTGGAGAAGAGTGACGAGATATTCTGTTTCCCTGCAAGTTTTGGCTGGAGTGACCTGGGTACATGGGGCTCACTGCGCGAGAATGTCCAGCAGGACCGTAACGGCAATGCTGTGATAGGTAGCGACATCAAGACCTACGAAACGAAGAACTGTGTAATACATTGTGCCGAGGAGCGCAAGGTTATTGTTCAGGGGCTGGATGGTTATATCGTTGCGGAAAAGGATGATACTCTGTTGATTTGCAAACTGAGCGAGGAACAGAGGATAAAGGATTTCAGTGCATAGGATTTATGAAAAATACACAAGTTTTGCTTTCACTGCCACCTAATCTGGTGGAATGTTTTCATGATGTTACAGGGCTCAGCCGCGAAGACTATTTCTGTACGAGCGACCCTATAGGCTCCAAACTGGGCAGTGGCGGCGGTACGAACTGGTTGATGAAGGCTGCCTTTGAAAATAGCCGTAGCGATAATGAGGACTATGAGCATTGGCTTTCGAAGGAGAAGCGTATTGTGCTTCATGCCGGTGGTCAAAGCCGTCGTCTGCCTTCGTACGCTCCAAGCGGTAAGGTGCTGACGCCAATTCCGGTGTTCCGCTGGGAACGCGGCCAGCGTATAGGTCAGAATCTGCTGCAGCTGCAGTTGCCGCTTTACCGTCGTATAATAGAATCGGCTCCCAATGGGCTAAAGACCCTGATAGCCAGTGGTGATGTCTACATACGTGCTGGAAAGCTTCAGCAGATACCTGATGCTGATGTTGTCTGCTATGGTTTGTGGGTGGATCCTTCGCTGGCAAAGAATCACGGTGTGTTCTTCTCGCGTCGTGAAACTCCGGAAATGCTTGATTTCGTACTACAGAAACCTGATATTGACAGTATTCAGGAACTGAGACAGTCGCATCTGTTCCTAATGGACATCGGCATCTGGCTGCTGAGTGAACGTGCCATGAAGCTTTTGATAAGTAAGTGTACTGGTGTTGATGGTGAAATTAGAAATTACGATTTGTACAGTGATTTCGGTCAGGCTCTGGGGCAGAATCCGACATTGGCTGATGCCGAACTGAACGGATTGAAGGTTGTCGTCCTGCCGCTTCAGGATGGTGAGTTCTACCATTACGGTACCAGCCGAGAGATGATAAGCAGTACGATGTCTATACAGAATCTTGTGTATGACCAGCGTGCCATAATGCATCTCGGTGTAAAGGCTCATCCAAGCATCTTTACGCAGAATACGCATAACGAGGTGTGTTTCACTCCTGAGAACAAGAATACATGGATCGAGAATTCGTGGGTTGGAACAGGTTGGAACCTGTCTCACGAAAATATTATTACCGGTGTCCCGCAGAATAACTGGAAGATACGGCTTGAACCCGGGCAGTGCGTGGACATTGTGCCCATCGGCGAGAACGAGTGGGTACTGCGTCCATACGGTTTTGATGATGCAATGCGAGGTGATCTGAGAGATCCTGCTACTTTGTATCTGGGCAGACCGGTTACGGAATGGTTGGATGAGCATCACCTGTGTGCTGATGATATTGAGGGAAGTCATGACCTGCAGGCAGCGCGTATATTCCCTGTATGCAGTGACATGAGTTTTATGGAGCATTGCCTGCATTGGATGCTGGGCAAGCCTGAAGCCGGCTGTTCCTGTCCGCTGAAAGACGTCAGGGTGACACGGCTGGTATCTGCAAATGAAATCAGTGACTTTGCAAACCTGCGTCGTCTGCAGAAACAGCGCCTGGATTTTCGCAGGGAGAATCTTACGGCTTTGAGCAGGAATCATCGTGCAAGTGTTTTCTATCAGACAAATCTGAATGACCTGGCACAGGAGTTTCATAACCTGGATGTTCCTGTTCCGGCACCGTTGGATGAAAGCGAGCCCTTGCTGAAGCGTATCAATGACCAGATGTTCCGTTCGCGGCTGAAGGAATTGAATTCGTCTGCCGGAAGGACACAGGATGGTGATGGACGTGAGGAATATGCGAGTGCATTCTCCTTGTTGAGGGATGGCCTCACGCAGGACGTGCTGGCTCGCAGGCAGATGCCGCATCTGGATGTATACAGCGATCAGATAGTATGGGGCCGCAGCCCTGTCCGTATTGACTTGGCAGGTGGTTGGACGGATACTCCACCGTATTGCCTGACCTGTGGCGGCAATGTTGTGAATATTGCCATTGAACTGAACGGGCAGCCGCCACTGCAGACCTATGTCAAGCCTTGCAGGGAATATAGGATTATACTGCGCAGTATTGACCTTGGGGCAATCGAGGAACTGACTACATGGGACGAGCTGCGTGACTTTGCCCGTATAGGCTCGCCTTTCTCCATCCCGAAGGCTGCGCTTGCATTGGCCGGATTCCTGCCGGAGTTCTGTCATGCCAAATATGCAAGCTTGGAGCAGCAGCTACGCGAATTCGGTTGTGGTATAGAGGTTACCTTGTTGAGTGCAATTCCCGCAGGCAGCGGTTTGGGAACGAGCAGTATCCTTGCTGCAACGGTATTGGGCGCAGTAAGTAATTTCTGCGGTCTTGACTGGGATAAGGCCGAGATCTGCAATCGCACACTGGTTCTTGAGCAGCTCCTGACGACAGGAGGCGGCTGGCAGGACCAGTATGGAGGTGTCCTGCACGGTGTCAAGATGCTGACGACAGGCAGCGGTTTCAATCAGACTCCGGAGGTGCGCTGGCTAAGCAATAGCCTGTTCACAGATCCGGAATACAAGTCATGTCACTTGCTGTATTATACAGGCATTACGCGTACTGCCAAGAAGATACTGGCAGAAATTGTGCGCAACATGTTCCTCTATGATACGGAAAGTCTTCAGCTTCTGGGAGAGATGAAAGAACATTCGTGGGA
>OMQX01000019.1 GCA_900313335.1 uncultured Prevotellaceae bacterium | reverse complement strand
ATTCCTGCTCGTTGGTGCTGACTCGTTTTGTGCGACCTGATGGCGAGGCTTCGTCACTCTCGATACCTGCCATTGCGGGATCGATGTCCTCGTCTTTAGGATGCATCTGTTCGTCTGTCAGTTTTGTACGGATTATCTTCTCTGCCAGAGGACCGCCAAGCATGGAGCCGGCTATAAGCCCAAAGGTTGCGGCTGCCATTCCGATCGTCGCTGCACCGTCCAGTCCCATTCCTTCCAGAACACTTGCAAAACCGCCTGCCGTACCATGCCCGCCTGTCATTGATATACTGCCAGCTGCCATGCCCACAAGTGGATCGACATCCATGAGGCGGGTGATACCCATGGGAATCAGGTTCTGAATTGCTATCATTACTATCAACAGGGAAATCATGATGACCAGAAGCTTGCCGCCTTGTTTCAATACTTTCAGGTCACTCTGGAATCCGACGCAGGTAAAGAATGCCAGCATAAAGACATCCATCAGTGTCTTGTCGAAGGATACTTCGATATGGAACCATGTGTACAATGCTAGAGTGAGCAATGAGAATATAATGCCACCGCTTACGGGTGATGGTATGCAGAATTTCTGCAGAAATGATACCTTGCGGGTTAAGGTCATACCGACGAGCAGGGCCAGGGCACCTATGCCGGCTGTTTGTATCATGTCAAGTCCTATAGTTGTCATATTATAGTCGTTTTATGTTCAGAATCTGTATTGTAGCTTGATATTGGCTGCGTGTCTGTTTACCTTGGCATCGCTGCATAATGCATCAATCATGTCGTGCCAGTCAAAACCTATATTCCATTTACTGCCAAACTGCTTGTTTACGGACAGGCATCCATATACGGGTGTGCCTATTATCTGGTATCTGGGTGACTTGGCAGTAAAATATACAAGTTGCATCCCTATCTGCCAGTGGTGGGGTAGATACACGGTGGGTGCAATACGGAAGGTGGCATAGGTCCTGCTCTTGTCAATATACAGGTTAGTACCGCCTGTCAGGCTGACCTTGTTTGTCTTCCAATAGACTGATGTGTTGAGCTCGGTGAAGTTCTCTCCTTCTTCGATGGCGTAGTAGCTTGCTTCGGCTTGGACGGTAAGTCTCCGCCTGCTGTGGGCGTATGCCAGCTTGATTTGGTTAATATCGCTGGCTTCCAGTTCTCCCTGCTTAATTGCCCATTCCACTTCTGAGAATGTGACATTCTCCATGAAGATGGTTGTGTAGATAGGGTCGTAGTATTTGCGATAATAGCCCAACTGTATCTGATGGTGTTTGTTGGGGTTATATATGACGCAGGCGTTTGCATTGTCGCGTATGTCGGTGAATTTCTGGATTAAGGCATTTTCCATCACCTTGTAGTTGAATATTATCAGGCGATTACCGATGGTTATCCTCCATTTGGGCAAGGACCATGTCAATTGCAGATATACATCGTTGTTGAAAGCGTTCCAACTGCGTGTTTTGTTCTTTTCGCTTGTCATGAGGTAGTTTCCCTCAAGTCCAAAAGTCATGGACAGACGCTTGCCGAACAGTGGTGTGTTAAGTTCCAGGGTATATTGTGGCAGCTTGTTGGACAGTATGGGGTCGCTGGCATATTGGTAACCGCCTAAAATCAGCAGTTCGGTACCCTGGTCGTTGAAAGTGTGGAAATATCTGGCCCTTCCCATGACCTTGCGTGACGGGATGGAAAGGATGTTGAGATATTGTTGGGTGAAATAGGTCAGTAGACGGTCTTTCTTACCGAACCTGTTGGTCATGTGAAGCGACAGATATTCGCTGTCACCCGACTGGTGACGATATGAGGCATTGGCATACAGGTCAGTCTTCTTACTGCCGTATAGCGCATTGACGGTTGCAATGCCTGCCATTTCTTTCCCGAAGCCTCCCTGTCCTTCCACGAAGCCTTTCAGCTTGTCAGGCATCTTCATGTTGATATCCAGAACCTTGTTCATCCCTACGGCACCCTTTGCGACGCCGGCATTGTCACAAACCTGGATCTGTGCAATATCCTTGGCTTTCATCTGGCTTATGATCAACTTTGTGTCGCCATTGATAGGACAGTTGTCGATGCGCAGGTTGAAGCCCGACAGTACATCTTCGTAACCGCCTACCATCAGATCCGGAAACATCTGAAGGATATCCATCAGCGACTCTTCGCCAGTCAGTTCCATCCGCTGGGGATAGATCATTGTCCTGTCGGCCTTTACCTCTATGATGGGCAGGTCCCCGTCTGCGAACACCGGTGCGGACAGGAGCAGGATGCAGGTCAATATCAACAGATACCTCAGCATTTATCTGTTCAGCTTAAATGCAAGCATCGTGAGGTCATCGCTCTGCTCCGTGTCACCTACATACTGGTGTACAGCGGTTATCATTGTTTTTATCAGTTCCTGGGGAGAACCGCTGAATGTCGTGATGACATCTGTTATCCGCTTCATCCCGAAGTGTTCCTGACTTGCATTCTCTGCCTCCGTAAGTCCGTCGGTATAGAGGAACAGTGTCGCTCCGGGAGCTATCATTGCCTCCTGCTCGGTATATTGCAGCTCAGTTGTCACACCGACAGGCAGGTTTGAGTCGCATGGAAGAAGTGTGTCCCCGATGAACGGTGCATCGTGTCCGGCGTTGCAGTAGCGCAGCAGACCTGTTGCCAGATCCAGCACACCGACGAACAGCGTTACGAACATGCAGTTCTCGTTGCCCTCGCAGATGTTCACGTTCATCGTCTCGACGATATGGCTCGGCTTGTCTGTATGTGCCGAGATATTGCGGAACAGCGTACGGCTTACAGCCATCACCAGCGAGGCAGGAACACCCTTGCCCGAAACATCGCCTATGCAGAAGAACAGCTTCTCGTCGTGTATGAAGAAATCATACAGGTCACCGCCTACGGCCTTGGCAGGCGTCAGCGAGGCATATAGGTCTATGTCCTTGCGGTTGGGGAAGGCAGGGAAGGTCTTGGGCAGCATGGACATCTGTATGCTGTGCGCCACATTCAGCTCACTCATTATAGTAGCCTTGGCTGCCGTCGTTTCCTTCAGCTCCTCGATATACTGCTTCAGCGACTGCTGCATGGTATCGAACGAGTCACGCAGCTGAGCCACCTCGTCATTATGCTTGAAAGTGGGAAGCGTAGTGTCGAAGTTACCCTTGGCAATCTCCCTTGCCGACTTGGAGAGGAACGCCAGAGGTTTTGTCGCACGGCGTATGCTCCTGGACATGAAGATGAAGATCACTATGCCACCGATACTCATGAAAAACAGGATTACTGCGGCAAGAACCATCCCCCAGAAGAAGACCATTTCGCGGTGTTGTAAAACTACCAGTGTCCAACCTGTATGGCCTATCTTGCTGGTGTTGATGTAATATGGAGTACCGAGCAGGTCATACATGGCAAGATCCTTTGATATCATTTCCTGTTTGTTTTTCAGGATATTGATATCTGTCGAGTCGGAACCGGCAATCCTGGTGCCTTTGCTGTCCAGAATCTGAATTGAGAAGTAAGTTTCGTCATCTAGACTTTCTATGCTGTCATCATCATCGATAAAGAATCCCTGCTTGACTTCCTTTACAGTTTCATGCAGTAGTTCGTCAAGCCATTGGAGTTCGATGTCAATGCCATATACTCCGACCCTGTCACCCTTACGGTCGAAAAGGGGTATGACGTAACTGCAGTACATGCTGCTGTTTACACTGTCATCGTAGTAGAGGTCTGTAAGATAGCCGTCGTCATTCCTGGTTAGGGAAAGACCTCTCTGATACCATACTCCATTGAAATAGTCATGATGTGGAGAACCTATCTGCTGTATTTCGATGTGTGTGCTGTCGGTGTAATAGGCATAGGCTTCGAACCATCGGCCATGACCTTTGAAATAGTCGGGCTCGAAAGCTGCAAAACATCCTTTCAGGTGGGTGTTTACTTCCATGATTTTCTCCAGGGAACCGAAAACCTGTTCGGGGGTATTCATATTGTACTCTACCTCGAGACGGTTGTTGAAGGTACCTGTCTTGGCTGCATACATCATATTCTCGAGACTGCCGGCAATACCATCGGTCACATATTTACCGCGAATGCTGCTGTTCATGAGTGAAACTTCGAAGACGAACAGTAGTATGGCTCCGATAATCAGAGTGTTGAAGCATAGTATGATTCCCAAAACGCGCCATGTGATGCGGCGTGACAGCTTGCTCCTTTTCATATAGCTTTTTCTATGGTCAGTATATTCCTGTTATTCTCGTAGACATAGCGGACATCATCCATCTTACGGCGTAGGATAAAGATACCAAGTCCCCCTATGCTGCGTTTCTTCCACGACAACCCCGTGTCGGGCTTTTCCTTCTCCAATGGGTTAAAGGGCACCCCGCCGTCCTCGAAGCGTATCGTAATGCGGTCGGTCTTCTCAATCTCAATGTCCAGCCACCCCCCTTCATCGGGAAGATAGGCGTATGTCGTCACATTCATCACAATTTCCTCGCATGCCAACCGCAGGGCCAAGGCTGTTGTCATGCTGCACGAAGAAACCTCGGGCGATTTCAGTATGGCACCGAGAATCTCACGTGCCTGTCCCTTGACTGGCTGAAAATGCAGCTTACTCATACCCTTCCGACAAGAACTATTATGGAACGCGGACCTACAAGTACCTCGTTCTGGTTATCTACAACAGGTTCCTCGCCTGGCTCAAATATATCGTATGGTGATGCCATACCTGTATTGGCAAACACATGCCAGGCCATCCCCTGCGGCAGCTGGGGCAGTTCGAACCCGTGCATTTCCCAGTGCATGTTCATTGCTACATAGATGAAATCGTCGGGTATGCCATCGGTCTCGGCATATCTGCCATTCAGCATAAACGCAAGCGTAAGGTTCTCGTGTCCGCTTTCGGGTTGCCATGCCTTCACACCGTGCCATGAGAAATCCGGGTATCCATGTCCGAGATAGTCTTGATGGCGCAGGTTATCCTCGTAACGAAGCACCTTGTGCATACGGCGGAACTTGATGATTTTCCTGAAATAGCGGAAGATATCAGCATTCCTTTCCATGTCGTTCCAGTCGAGCCACGCAATCTCGTTGTCCTGACAATAGGCATTGTTGTTGCCCTTCTGCGAGTTTCCCATCTCGTCGCCCGACAATATCATCGGAATACCCTGGCTCACCATCAGCATGGTTATGGCATTCTTCACCTGGCGGTGGCGCAGCTCGTTTATCTCAGCATTATCCGTATCTCCCTCGCAGCCGCAGTTCCAACTGTTGTTATTGTTCTCACCGTCACGGTTCTCCTCACCGTTAGCCTCGTTATGCTTGCTGTTATACGACACAAGATCCATCAGCGTGAAGCCGTCGTGCGCCGTGATGAAGTTCACACTCGCCTTGATTCCGCGTCCCTGCGAGGCATATAGGTCAGGTGAGCCTATTATGCGCTCCTTCACATCCGCCAGCACCTGGTCGTCACTCTTCAGGAAGCGGCGCATGCTGTCGCGGAACTTACCGTTCCACTCCGCCCACCGTCCCCACGACGGGAACGAGCCTACCTGATAAAGACCACCGGCATCCCAAGCCTCGGCAATCAGTTTTGTCTTGCCCAGGATAGGATCGTGTGCCAGAGACTCCAGCAATGGAGGGTTCGACATTGGATTGCCGTTCTGGTCACGTCCCAGTATGGCAGCCAAATCAAAGCGGAACCCGTCTATGTGATAGTTTGTAACCCAATAGCGAAGGCTCTCGACAATCATGTCGCGCACATTGGGGTTATTGCAGTTCATCGTGTTTCCGCAGCCGCTGAAGTTATAGTAATGACCGTCAGGCGTCAGCATGTAATAGGTCTTGTTGTCGATGCCCCGGTATGAGATATACGGTCCCTGCTCGTTCCCCTCTGCAGTGTGGTTGAACACCACGTCGAGTATTACCTCAATGCCGTTCTTATGCAACTACTTAACCATATTCTTCAGTTCGTCCACTTG
This sequence comes from uncultured Prevotellaceae bacterium, assembly GCA_900313335.1. Classification (GTDB taxonomy): domain Bacteria; phylum Bacteroidota; class Bacteroidia; order Bacteroidales; family Bacteroidaceae; genus Physcousia. Next base: position 9,190 of record OMQX01000019.1, on the reverse strand, counting down.
CATTGCAAACCTGCCAGAAGCTGCGTATGCAGCCTTAGGAGCGAAGAATCCCACGTTGCTATAACCCCATAGATTATATAGCTGGCGACCGTCAATAGGCGATATGCGGTTGTTCTCGAACTCGTCAAACTCATGTATAGGCATCAGTTCCACACAGTTCACTCCAAGTTCCTTCAGATACGGAATCTTCTCTATTATCCCGGCAAAAGTACCCTGATGCTTTACGCCCGAAGCTGCACCGCATGTAAAGTTACGCACGTGCATCTCATATACTATCAAGTCGTTTACGGGAGTTTCCAGAGGTAAGTCGTCTTCCCAGTCAAAGTCGTTCTGCACCACACGCGCACGGTACTGGTACAGGCTGTTCCAATTAGGCTGTTTCCCCCACACATCACGACCCACTATAAGCTTTGCGTACGGGTCGAGCAGGATCTTTGACCTGTCAAAGCGATGACCTTCCTCCGGCTTGAATGGACCGTCCATGCGGAAACCGTATTCTATGTTCTCGTAATCAAGGTCAAATATAATCATCGAGAACACATTGCCAAGCCTGAACTCCCTGAAGAAAGGAATCTCGATAAAAGGGTTCTCCTCACGGTTGTGGAAGAGCACCAGCGTGCAGTCGGTGGCATAGCGGGAATATACCGAGAAATTAACCATGTTGCCTACGACCATTGCGCCAAAAGGATAAGGTCTTCCGGCACGCAGTTTCAGCCCTTTGTATTCATGTGTCGGAAAAAGGTCGACCCTAAGCATAATCGAAGAAATTGATAAAACCCGTTACATTCATGATGTCTTTCACCTCATCGCTTATTCCGCTAAGGCAAATCTTCAGCCCCTTAGTCGCAGCCACCTTCTTGGAATACAGCAACACACGCAGACCTGTACTGGAGACATAATTACATGTAGACATGTCAATCACCACATCGCAACCCCTCTCCAGGATGTCAAGCAGATCGCTTTGTACTTGCTGGAAATTAAATGAATCCAGCGCCTTGTCCAATTTATATGTTTCAGTCATAACGTCCAGTCCATGCAGTTGCGCACACGCAGGTCTGCGTATGGCTCAGCGTTGAATATTGAAGGGTTGTTGCTCATCTGCTGCTCTGTTCCGTACAGGAACGAGAACGGGCGGTTCTGCTCCATAGTCAGGTCCATAGCCTCCTGCAGCAGGTTCACGTCGTCGCGACAGTCGTACATAAACCTGTCCGTGTCGTGGTTGTCCAGGAACAATATTAGTTTGAATCCCTCGGGATACTTTGCAAAATGATCGGCAATCCTGCTACGCAGTGCCATGTTACCCTTGATGCCACGTCCGGCATGGATCTCCTCCAGCAGTATGTCGCGATATGCAAAGTCCAGCACGCCGTCCAGCGTTTCCGTATAATCCGCCTGCAAGTCATCCTGGCTGAACGGCTTCGTATCCTGTGCCAGGAACTCCTGCAATCTGGCATCGGTCTTGAAATAAAGCTGACCTGCCAGCTGCGGACCTATACCGAAGGCCCACACCTCGCCGAACACCACGATATCACTGTTTATCTCCTGCAACCTGTCGCGCAAGCCCTTCAGGAAGCAGTGCGGCTGACCCAGGGCATGATCTATGCGGAAAGCATCCACACCCATTCGTGCAAGCTTCTCCGCCTTGTCTATCATGAAGCCTGCCACATCCGGGTTTGTCAGGTTGAACTTTGGCAGATCACCGAAGCCCAGGAACGAAACAAACTCGTCGCTGTCCTCCTTCGGGAAGAAGAACCAGTCACGGTGCCTGCCGCCGTTCTTCAGCAGCGACTCCTCGAAAACAGGAGCCTGATACCAGCAATGGTTGGGAACGAAATCACATATAATCCTCAGCCCCTTGCCATGAGCCACGTCAAGCAACCGCTGATAATCCTCCCAAGTACCGAAATGCGGATCCACGTCCTCGAAATTCAAGGTATGATACCCATGATAGTTCGCCGACTTGAAAATAGGCGAAAGCATTATGGCCGTGAAGCCGAGGTCCTTGATGTAGTCAAGCTTCTCAATAACACCCCGCAGGTTTCCCCCGCAGAAAACATTCTCACTCTTCGGAGGTTTCTGCCAGCCTCCGTTGAATCTGTCAATCAGCAGATGATAGATCCTTACGTTATCAAACCACATTGCTTTCTTAATATTTAGATAAAATATCAAATACTCAGTTCGTCAAGCACTGTAATCAGTCGCTTGTCAAAGACTTTGTCCGTGCGTATGCACTCGGAGAACGGCACATATACAATGTCGTTGTTGCGCACGCCAATCATCACGTTGCGCTGTCCCTGCATGATAGCCTCTATGGCTCCCACACCCATGCAACTTGCCAGTATGCGGTCGCGTGCAGACGGGCTGCCACCGCGCTGCAGATGCCCCAGGATGGATACGCGCACGTCAAATCCAGGAAACTCCTGCTTTACACGGTCGGCATAGTACATAGCACCACACTTGGGACTCTCCGATACGATTACAATACAAGATTTCTTAGACTTGCGGATACCGCGTCCCATGAATGCCGCCAGTTGGTCAACATCAGTAGCCTCCTCAGGTACTATAGCAGCCTCGGCACCGCACGCTATTGCACAGTTCTGAGCCAGGAACCCCGCATCACGCCCCATAACCTCGACAAAGAATATACGCTCGTGCGAGTTTGCAGTATCGCGAATACGATCCACGCACTCCATTATGGTATTCATCGTCGTGTCATATCCGATAGTCGCATCCGTGCCGTACAGGTCGTTGTCTATTGTCCCCGGCATACCAATGCAGGGGAAGTCATGCTCCATGGCAAATTCGCGGGCACCCGTCAGCGAGCCGTTGCCTCCAATTACAATCAGGGCATCGATTTCTTCCTTCAGACATGTCTCGTACGCCTTCTGCCGTCCCTCCACCGTCATGAATTCCTTGCTGCGGGCACTCTTCAGGATAGTACCGCCCCTCGTTATGATACCGCTTACATCCTCGGTGCTGAACTCCTTAATCTCACCGTTTATCAGACCGTCAAAGCCGCGATATATACCTTTTATCCTAAAACCGTTGTATATACCTGCGCGTGTAACGGCACGGATTGCCGCATTCATGCCAGGCGAGTCACCTCCTGATGTCAGGATACCAATAGTCTTGATCTTTCCCATTTTACTCTTGTTCTGTTAAGTTATTCCAAACGACCTGTTACGCGCAGGTATTCTGTTTCGTATATCTTCAGTTGTGTCTGAGCCTCTATCAGGTTGCTACGTGCCTGCTGCCACTGCGACTGCGCATCCAGCAAGTCAGTCATTGTACACAGCTGGTTGTCATATTTCTCACGCATCACGCGCAGGTTCTCGTCCGCCTGCTCACGGCCAACCATAGCCGTCTCCACCATACGCTCGCCATCAGTAACATTCTGCACAGCCCTTCGCACCTCTACACGCATGCTGCGCTCCATCTGCTGCAGCTGCAGTTTCGAGTCGTTCAGGTTCAGCTTTGCCTTCTTCACCTTCTTGAACTCAGCGCCCCAGTGGAAGATAGGCAACCTCAGCGAGAATAAAGCGTGAGGGCTACCACCATTGAAGGTATGGTTATAGTTGATTGTGCGGTTTGGCAGGTTCATCACACCAACCAGCTTCACATTGTCATGGTACGAATAGTTTCCCATAATCGCAACTGTAGGCAGATAGTTTGAACGCTCCTTCTTGACCAGCTGCTCGTTTACCTTAACCTGTTGCTGAAGCAGAAGCAGATCTGGGCGTGAGGAGAAATCCTCAGACAATTCTGGTGTCTGAATTATGGATTGTGAATTAAATACGGTGTCCGTTGGTACTATTATCAGGTTGAAATCCGTACCTATGATATTTGCCAGTGCCAATCCGCACAGCTGTTCGCCGTTGCGAGCCTTCTGCAACTGATAGCTGACCTCGTTCTGCTTTGTGGATACACGAAGCAAGTCATTCTCCGTAGCCATCTGCACATCATTCGCCAGCTTCACCTTGTCATAAAGCCCCTGCATCTGGCGTGCATAAGCCTCAAGCATCCGGACTTTCGAACTAACTGCAATAAGCGTATAGTAGGCATTGTCAACATCGGCAATAACCTGCATGCGTATTTTGCGTCGCTGTTCCTCGCTTACCGTCTGGCCGATACGGGCAAGGTTGTTAGCAGCCTTTATCTGTCCGCCCGCATACAGCGGCAACGTAACATTCACACCAGCCAGAAAAGCTCCGCGCGTCTGCACCGATACACCCAGAACGTCGCTTATCTGCAGCAGGTCCTGATCCTGCATGTGGAACATCGTAAACGAGCCGTCCACCTTTGGCAGATACTGTGCAAAGGCAATCTGTCTGTCAAGCTTTGCCTTCTCCACTGCATTGTTAGCAGTCATCACCTTCTCGTTATTCTCAAGAGCCATCTTGCGGCATTCCTGAAGTGACAAGGGCAGGGTAGAGGCTACCTGGCTGTATGCCGGGCAAAGCGTAAAAGCTAAGATAAATGATATAATACTATTCTTCATTTTCCGTTTTCTTTACTTTGTAAATAGTTGAGTAGAGGATTGGCAGGAATACCAGGATAATCAGCGTTCCCATTGTCAGACCACCCATGACACATACCGCCATAGAACCGTACATCGGGTCAGTAACAAGCGGAGCCATACCCATCACAGTGGTAAGCGATGCCATTATAACGGGGCTGGTACGGCTTACTGTAGCATTAACCACTGCATCGTACGCAGGAACCTTCTCCTCATTACGTAATCTGTTAATCTCATCAAGCAATACAATACCGTTTTTGATCATCATACCTACAAGACCCATGGCACCCAGTATTGCGATGAAGGTAAATGGCGTTCCTATTATAAGAAGTGAAGGTACGATGCCGACCAGGATGAATGGCAGACAGAATACAACTATCAGTACCTGCTTCCAGCTATTGAATAACAGAAGCATGATGAGAAGGATAAAGACAAACGTCATCGGGAATAGCCCTAGGATAGAACCTGCAGCACTTGCCGAATTCTTTCCTTCACCCTCCCATGACATAGAGTAGCCTTGGGGCAGAGGTATAGCCTCGACTGCCTGCTTTATATCAGCTACCACTTTCTTAGGTGTTGCCTCATCCATTTCCGGATTAGGGTCGCATTCAGCCTCGATTGTACGCTGGCCGTTGCGACGGAAGATATAATCCTCCTCCCATTCCAGGTGTATATCACTGTTCACGGTGCTCAACGGGATACTGTTAGTCAGGCGTTGTTCCAATTCATCTATAGTAGTAAGTCCCATCAACAAACGCTTGAAGTCATCCGCCGTAACATGCAGATTAAGAGTACTCCAAACTGGGATGTTAGATATATTCTGTATCTTCGAGCCGTCCTCGTTGCGAACCTGCATCTGTACTATGACTGACTTGTCCTGATCGCTGATTATACCTACTGGCATACCATCCGTGGCAGCAAGTAGGGCATTGGCAACGTCTCCGCGGTTCAACCCGCTTCGCAAGGCGTCTGTCTGAATATAGTTGGTTACGATTGACTTGCCCTTGGGTTGCCAGTTGTTCTGTACCGAGTATGCATCCGCATACTTTGATTTGCGCATCAGGGCCTCGGCCTTATGCGACAACTCCCTCAGCACCTCAGGGTCAGGACCCTGGAAGGCAACCTCTACCGTATGAGTTGTGTTGATACTGAAGTTATAGTTACGGAAACGTATATACGCATCAGGATAGGCAGCACGCAGTAGAGGACGAATCTCCTTGATTACAGCCTTCATCGTCTTGAAGTCCTTGCAGTCAACAATCATCTCGCCGTAATGGTTACCACCGCTGTTCATCGGACGCACGAAACTATATCGCGTAGGCGACGAACCCATTGCCGCCGTAACACGGTCTATCTTCTCGTTCTTCAGCAGCTGATCCGTAATCTTCATCAGATCCTCCCGCACACGGTCAGGACTCGTCTGGTCAGGAAGATAATACTCAATCACAAACTGACCATAGTCAAAATCAGGGAAGAATACCTGCTTGACCTTCAGGAATCCAAATCCGCACAAAATCAGCAACCCAACCATAATGCCGATGGTTGTATATCGGAAATTGATAAGCTTGCCAATAAGCCAGCGGATAAAAGCTTGTAGTTTAGTATCTTTGACCTCTCCGTCCTCGGATTTTTCCCTAGGACGCAGTGGCATCCACGCTACAACGCACGAGGGAACTTGCACCATAGCCATAATCCATGATGCCAGAAGCGATATGCACAATACCAGGAATAGGTCGCGACAGTATTCGCCGGCAGTACTCTTTGCAATATATGTTGGAAAGAATGTCAGTACCGCAATAACGGTTGCTCCCAGCATAGGTAGCGCTGTGTTGTTAACTATATTGTATAGATAGGATTTGGGTCCAAGTCCGCGTTTCCTGTCAACCAGTATACCGTCCATCACCACGATGGCATTGTCAACCAGCATACCCATTGCCACGATGAATGCACCTAGCGAGATACGCTGCAGCGTACTGCCTGCCAGAAGCAGGATAGGGAACGATACGAATATGGCAAGTACCAGACTTGTACCTATAATCATACCGCCACGGAATCCGTATGTGAACATAAGAACTACAATCACAATCAATACAGATTCCAGCAGATTTATAAGGAATCCGTTTACGGCATTGTTTACCTGGTCGGCCTGGAAGAAAATCTTGTCTGTCTTGAAACCGACGGGAACACGTTCCATCACCTCGGAAAGTTTTTTGTCAACTGCCTTGCCTACATCAGGAACAATGGCATCATCGCTCAACGTGATGCAGATACCCAGCGAAGGCTTTCCGTTTACAAAGAAACCACCCGTCTGCGGCTCCTTATAACTGCGCTCTACAGTTGCAATATCACCCAGACGGATAATCTTGCCGCCTACGAAGCGGATATTCAGGTTTGCAATATCCTCCTCATCCTCCAGCTCGTTATTTACACGTAGCTGCAGACGGTCGTCTCCGTTTTCGTAATTTCCTGCACTTACCGTCTTGCCGGCATTCTTCAGACCCAGCATAACCTGAGTGGGTAGCATACCTGACCGAGCCAGTTTCTCCTTGTCTATGATTATGTTGATGACTTCTGGGCGTGTGCCTATGATATTAATGCGCTTTACCCCCTTTACGGTGAGCAATTCACGTCGTACAAGCTTTGCATATTTCTCCATCTCGGCATAGCTGTACCCGTCGCCCTGCGCCCTGTAATGGACGGCATAAAGGGTTGCGCTTCCAGCCCCCACGATGGTTATGGTGCCACTGCCGTCAATCGTCGCCACTGTGGTGTCGCTGCTGCCATAATGCACTGTCAGTCCCGCAGGATTATCCAACATAGGCTGCGACCAGTCCGAACCCATATAGATACTGTCCTCCTCTCGGCTCCACGCCAACGCGGGGTCCCCGCAGCCCTCGACTCTCACCACCACACCCCCGTTGGGCATCGCGAAACTCCAACTGCCGTTACCCATAGCCGTCACCGCTACAAGGCTCAGCTGCGCCAATGAGTCGCTCACCAACATCGGTCGGATCGACAACCCCGCGCATCGGTCGGCATACGAGGTAATACAGCTGTTCAGATATTCATCCGTCTGCGTGAAGAAAACCATCACCCTCGCATGTCGCGTCGTGTTGGCTTCTCTGTGAAGCGTCGACGACCAATAGTATCCCGTGTCCGCATGCGTGATGCTCGTGTGGTCTTGCACACCCGCCGCAGGCAGGAACAGACTGTTGCCCTCAAACGCTCCCCCTCTCCGCGTATAAATCACCCCCTTGGCGCCCGTACCCTTATAGTCCGTCACCAAGCTCCGGGAATATTCTCCCCACGCATAGAGCCTCTCCAGATCCTCCTCCGTCGGCATACGCCACAGGCCTCCCCACCCCACATGTGCCGCGTCGTCTTCGGGAATAAGGGTCAAGGTGTCGCTCCCCGCATAGCGGCTGCAGTTGCCCGATGGAATGGAACCAAACCGGTATGTCTCCCATCCATAGCTCCCGTTCACCACCGGATCTCCCCACGCATAGTAGTCGCCCCCCTGGTACACACTGTCGGCCCCCATATTCGTCGTGGCCCACAGCACACTGTCGCCCATCGGCAGACACTCGTGCCCGTTTACATAGACACGCCGGCGCGCCTTCACACCGCACACATTCACCGTGTCGTCAGGCGTGACAACCACCGTCGCGCCCGCAGCCACGTCCACATAACCCAGATGCGTGTCAAACTGCGTGTAGGGCGTTACGACTACAGGTGCTCCGTTGACCCTCACTGTCCAGCCCACAGGAATGCTGTCCAGTCGTGGCACCCCCGCATCCGGGGGTAAGATGATGAGGTGGGCGGCCACGATACTGTCGCACCCGCCAGCTGTAGTCAGTGTATCGTAATACGTACCCGATTCGGTATAGTCGGTACCATGCCAACTGTAGCTGCCCTCCCCAATGGCCGTAGTGTCACCCCTGGCCGGATTGTCTTTCTGGAATACAGCAACGAAAATCGTGTCCCTCGTGGCACTCACGGTCAGAGGATTCGAAGTGAAAACACTCACTCCGTCAGTCCAATAGGAAAAGTGGTAGCACGGGGCCGCTGTGGCAGTCAGTTGCACACTACCCCCCTCCTGCACGACGAAGGTGGTGTCGCTCCTGCCGTCGTTTACGCTGCCCGTTTCAAGTCCGCCGTAAACTGCAGCCCTCACCAGAAGACCGTCAGAACCAAAGTACGCCCTCAGCGTCATGCTCCCGCCCACAACTATCGTGTCCGTCCCCCCCTCATACACCCCGGCTCCGTCGCTCCACCCGGTCAGATGGCAGTGCGCATAGGGATACGCCTTCACCACCATCCGTGTCCCCGGTATAACACCGTATCTCCCACCCCCCAAATCATTCACATAGTTATTGGCCCAGATGGCCCTCACCATACCCCTCGTGGTCGGCTCGGCCAACAACGTCAAAGTGTCGGGCGCCAGCACACGAAATGTAAAATAAGCACTGTCGTAGGCATAACCGTCCCCCTCGTTCCAGTAGTGTACGGCATAAATCGTCGTCGTGCCCACTTGCTTCGGGGTGATATGTCCCACCGAATTCACCGTCGCCACGGAAGTATCGCTGCTCCCATAGTGAAAAGCCACATTCGCCGAAACACTCAGCTCCGGCACCGTACCCCTTTCTATGCCGAGATACACGAATCCCTCCGCAC
>OMQX01000123.1 GCA_900313335.1 uncultured Prevotellaceae bacterium | reverse complement strand
ACGAGTATGCCCACGACATACGCCTGCACATGAAATACGAGGAAAAGACCCTGTTCCCATACGTCGAGGCACTGCTTCACGGCGAACAGGCAACCAACTACAACGTAGACACCTTTGCCAAGCACCACAACGACATAACAGGCAAATTCCACGAGCTTAAGAACATCATCATCAAGTATCTGCCACACAACAGTCTTGCCAACCACCAGTTGACAGATACGCTGTACGACATCTACAACAACGAGGAATGGCTTGCCAACCACAGCCAGGTCGAGGATGTCCTGTTCGTTCCCGCAATACGCTCGCTTGAGCAGAATGTACATAAGGCAGACATCTCGGCCAAGATCTCCGACATGATAAACAACGCCGAGGGACGCGAACAGATATCAGAGCGCGAGAAGGAAATCATCGTATGCCTTGTACAGGGAATGTCCAACAAAGAGGTTGCAGCCAAGCTGTTCATATCCGTCAACACAGTCATCACACACCGCCGCAACATCACCCGTAAACTGCAGATACATTCGCTTGCAGGACTCACGATTTACGCAATCGCGAACAATCTTATAGAGAAAAACCTTTTTATTTAGCGATTTTCCCCGATTGTTTTGTATATTACAATCAATGGTTATATATTTGTGCGTCATAACAGGCAGCACAGATGAATACCATTACCCGCATACTGCACACAGCACACAGGAATGCCCTGATAACCTCACTCGTTACAGGCATCATAGTATACGAGGTATTTGCACATACACCATTCCTGTTTCCTGTTGGCAAGGCAGTAGGTCCGTTGCTGGCAGACTGGTTGCCCGCAGGGCTGTTCCTGCTGCTGTACTTTACCTTCTGCAAGATCCGGATCTCCGAACTTAAACCACGCACGTGGCATTTCGTCATCCAGCTTATCCGCACATCCATTGCAGCCTTTATGGTATTGCTAATCAGCCTGTTCCAGGACAATACTGAACTAAAGCTTGTACTCGAGGGCATGTTCATCTGCTTTATATGCCCAACGGCCGCAGGAGTTGTTGTCATAGTGGAAAAGCTGGGAGGGAACATAGGCTCGCTGACGATATTCACCATCATTGCCAATATCGTCACGATGATTATCATTCCGCTCTTCTTCCCCATGGTGGAACGAGGTACGGACATTACCTATCTGACAGCCATGCTGATGCTGCTGCGCAATGTTACCGCCGTCCTGGTCCTGCCCCTGGCACTTGCCATGCTCTCGCGCAGATACATCCCCAATGTAGTCGCAATGTTCAACAGGCACAAGAATACAGGTTTCTACATCTGGTGCATCAACCTTGCCATTGTAACCGGCCTCACAGTCAGGAATATCGAGGAAAGCACCGTATCCGGCTGGGTAATGTGGTCATTGCTTATAACACCCCTGTTTGTATGCCTTGTACAGTTTGCATTAGGAAAGGAAGTCGGCAGGCACTGGAACGAAAGCATCAATACAGGACAGGCACTGGGACAGAAGAACACCGTTGTAGGCATCTGGCTTACACTTACCTTCCTTAATCCACTGGCAGCAGTTGCACCCGGGGCATACATCCTGTGGCAGAACCTCGTAAACGGCTGGCAGCTGTGGTACAAGCAGAAATACGGATACCTGAAATGGTAAGACGACACAAACAACAAAAATACAATACATTATGACAAACTTTGATTATCAGACCCCTACCCGACTGATTTTCGGCAAGGGCGTAGTTAGGGAGAAACTTGCAAGCGTTATGGCACAGTATGGCGACCGTGTACTTCTCACCTATGGCGGAGGAAGCGTAAAGCGCATAGGCCTGTACGACGAGGTAAGGGACATACTGAAGGACAAGCAGCTCTTTGAACTTGCAGACATACAGCCCAACCCGAAGTTCAACCCCAGTGTATTGGAAGGAGTACGCCTGTGCCAGGAGAACAATATCGACGTAATACTCTCAATAGGCGGAGGTTCGGTACTGGACTGCACCAAGGCCATTGCCGGTGTGGCAGGCACCCTGAAGGGTAATCCGTACGACAATGTCGAGGAGGCATGGGACATCGTATGCAGACGCAAGCCCACAACTGCAGCCATACCCATTGTGGATGTCATCACAATGGCAGCAACAGGCAGCGAATACGATTCGGGCGGTGTCATTTCACGCACCGAGACCAATGACAAGCTGGCATACTTCTCACCGCTGGTATTCCCCGCTGTCAGCTTCATAGACCCCGTATATACCTTCAGCGTACCGACAAAGCATACGCTGGCAGGTATTGCCGACTGCATAAACCACATTATGGAGCAGTATTTCTGCGCAGAGCACACAGACCTTAACGATGCCTTTATGGAAGGTGCCGTCAAGTCGCTGGCAAAGAACGCGAAGAAAGTCCTGCAGAACCCCGAAGACTACGAGGCACGTGCCGAGATCTTCTACGCCTGCACAATGGGCTGCAACGGCATATATGCCCTTGGCAACACATACAGCGGCTGGCCGATGCACGCCATGGAGCACGCCCTGTCGGCATATTACGACATCACACATGGCGAGGGCCTTGCAATACTGACCCCACGCTGGGTTGAGCGTATCGAGAAGTTCGGAAAGAACGTGTTCGGCGTCCAGGGCACTGATGCATCCATCCAGGCAATCCACGATTTCTACAAGGGAATAGGCATACCCATGACCCTGCCCGAAGTCGGCATTGACGAAAGCCGCCTTGCCGAGATGGCAAAACACGTAGCAGACAACGAAGGTCTTGACAAGGCATGGGCACCCCTGCTGGAGAAAGACATACTGGAAATCTATCAGGCCTGCATGAAATGATCAGACAGTGTCTTATCATATTCGGATGCCTGGCATTCGGCGAGCTGGTTGTCTGGCTCACAGGCATCACGATACCCAGCAGCATAATAGGCATGCTGTTGCTTACACTCCTGCTGCAGACAAAAATCATAAAGGAGAAATGGGTCAAGTCCGTCAGCGACTTCCTGATATCCAACCTCGGCTTCTTCTTCGTGCCGCCAGGCGTTGCACTTATGCTGTATTTCGACGTGATAAAAGCCGAGTTCCTCCCAATTGTCGCAGCAACGGTAGCAAGTACCATTATTGTCCTCATCGTAACGGGATGGACACACCAGATATTCAAAAGCAATGGAGATACTACAGAATAACATCGTGCTTCTCGCACTGACCTTTGGTGTGTTCTATGCCTCGCGCCAGTTCCAGAAATGGACAGGATGGATTGTCCTCAACCCCATTCTGGTAACAATTGCCGTGCTGATCCTTTTCCTGCAGCTCACCGGCATCAGCTACGGCACATACCACCAGGCAGGACAATACATAGACTTCCTACTCAAGCCCGCAATCGTTGCCCTGGGAGTACCGCTGTACAGGAACCTGAAACGCATACGCCAGCAGCTGCTTCCCATATTCCTGTCACAACTGGCAGGATGCATTGCCGGTATTGTCAGCGTAGTAGCAATTGCAAAGCTTATGGGAGCATCGTCCGCAGTCATCATATCCCTCGCACCCAAATCCGTCACCACACCAATCGCCATGGAGATATGCAAGGCCACGGGAGGCATCCCGTCCCTTACGGCAGCCATCGTTGTATGTGTCGGGCTTTTTGGAGCAGTATTCGGATTCAAGGTACTGGAGGTATGGCATATCCGCAATCCCTATTCCCAGGGATTAAGCATAGGTACAGCCTCACACGCCGTAGGCACGTCACGTGCAATGGAAAAGAGCGAGACACACGGTGCCTATGCCTCACTCGGCCTTATACTTAACGGCGTGCTGACCTCTGTCCTGACGCCGCTCATCCTGGATTTGCTTATTTGAAGGTAAGACAACATTTATGAAATACAGTACACGTCCGCATGCATGACTGAGAACCGCACATACATAGCCATTGACCTGAAATCGTTCTACGCATCTGTCGAATGTGTCGAACGGGGACTCAACCCGCTCACTACCAATCTGGTTGTGGCAGACGAGTCACGTACGGACAAGACCATCTGCCTGGCAGTTACCCCCAGTCTGAAGGCCAAGGGCATCAGCGGACGGGCAAGGCTATTCGAGGTACTCCAGAAAGTACCCAGGGACCAGTTCATCATTGCACCCCCGCGCATGGCACACTACATAGAGTACAGCACGCGCATATACAATATCTACCTGAAATACATAGCCCCTGAAGACATACACGTCTATTCCATTGACGAGGTCATTATGGACGTGACCTCCTACCTGGGGACATACAGGACGACAGCACACCAGCTGGCAATGACAATTATACGTGACGTGCTGAAGCAGACAGGCATTACCGCTACGGCAGGTATAGGTACTAACATGTACCTCTGCAAGGTTGCCATGGACATCGTGGCAAAGCATATTCCAGCAGACAAGGACGGAGTACGCATAGCAGAACTGGACGAAATGTCATATCGCCGCCTGCTGTGGAATCACCGTCCGCTGACATCCTTCTGGCGCGTCGGGCGCGGCATTGCCCGGAAACTGTCATACTACGGCATAGACACCATGGGCAAGATAGCCCGTATGTCGGAACTTAACGAGGATTTCCTATACGAGCTGTTCGGTGTAAATGCCGAGTTGCTCATCGACCACGCATGGGGATGGGAACCCGTTACAATGGACTATGTCCGCGCATACCGTCCCGAAACAAACAGCATGTCCAGCGGCCAGGTGCTTACCGGGCCATACACATTCCACATGGCACGCAACGTCGTTATGGAAATGGCAGATGCCATAGCACTGGAACTGGTAGACAAGAGACTTGTTGCAAACCAGCTTGTACTGACCGTCAGCTATGACCGCGAGTCACTTACACGCCCCGAGATAGCATGCAAGTACACAGGCGAGACCGTCACAGACTTTTACGGACGCACAGTACCCAAGCATGCACACGGGACATTCAATCTCGGACACCACACATCTTCCGGCAGGGAGATAATAGACGCCGTCATGTCCCTCTATGACAAGATCGTAAACCCAGACCTGCTAATCCGCCGCCTCAATATATGCACCAATCACATAATACCCGAGCAGGACAACGTCCCGGACAGGAAGGCACCCGATGCAGTACAGCTGGACCTGTTCACGGACTACCAGGCCTTGGAGCGCAAGGAGGAAGCCAGGAAGAAAGCCCGCAGGAAGGAACGCAGCATGCAGGAGGCACTCCTCAGCATCAAGCACCGTTTCGGCAAGAATGCAATCCTGAAAGGCACAAGCTATGCCAAAGGCGCAACGGCAAAGGAAAGGAACAAACAGATAGGCGGGCACAGAGCCTGATATACTACCATGGAAGAATACGAAGACATAATCAATCACCCGCATCATACATCCACCAAGCATCCACGGATGTCCATGTACCAGCGTGCAGCACAGTTTGCACCGTTTGCAGCATTGACGGGACACAACGATGCCATCCGTGAAACAGCCAGGAAGAACGAAGAGCACTATAACAACCCATGAAAAGAATAGGATTACTCCCTGCATCCCTGCTGCCATTTGTAGCAATGGCACAGAAGCCCAACGTAATAATGATAGTAGCAGACGACCTTGGCTACGGCGACATATCATGCTACGGAGCCACCAGGATCAGCACACCCAATGTTGACGACCTGGCAAGACGAGGAGTAAGGTTTACCGATGCCCACTGCGTAGCATCCACCAGCACCCCCTCGCGCTATGGCATGCTCACGGGCATGTATCCCTTCCGCAAGCCCGATACCAACATCGCAGCAGGTGACGCGGCAATGATTATCAAACCCGAACAGTACACCATTGCAGACCTGTTCAGGGACAACGGCTATTACACCGCAGCCATTGGCAAATGGCATCTGGGACTTGGCAGCACAGCAGGCGCACAGGACTGGAACGGCATTGTCGACCAGACACCCAACGACCTGGGCTTTGACTACAGCTACCTGATGGCAGCAACGGCAGACCGAGTACCATGTGTGTTTATTGAGCAGGGACGCGTTGCCAACTACGACCCTACGGCCCCCATCCGCGTCAGCTACCAGAAACCGCTGGAAGGCGAGGTCACATATACCATGACACCCGAAAGCGAGCTGAAACTGAAAAGCTCGCACGGACACAACAACGCAATCGTAAACGGAATAGGCCGTATCGGATATATGACAGGAGGCGGCAAGGCACTGTGGAAAGACCAGGACATTGCCGACAGCATAACCCTCCATGCACTGGATTTCCTGGACAGGCACAAGGACGAGCCCTTCTTCCTGTACCTTGCAACCAACGACGTACACGTACCCCGTTATCCGCATGACCGTTTCCGCGGCAAGAGCCCGATGGGCCTTAGAGGTGACGCTATCGCACAGTTCGACTGGACAGTAGGTCAGGTAACAGCCAAGCTCAATGAACTGGGACTTACCGACAATACCCTGATAATCCTTACCAGCGACAACGGTCCCGTACTCGACGACGGTTATCAGGACAAAGCACCCGAGCTGGCAGGCAGCCATCGTCCAGGCGGTCACATGCGAGGCGGCAAGTACAGCTCCTTCGAGGCAGGCAGCACCATACCGTTCATCGTCACATGGCCGGGACACACACCAAGGAACAAGGTCAGCAAGGCCCTGTTCTCACAAATCGACATCATGGGTTCCCTTGCCCAGCTCCTGGGAGCCAGACTACCTGCAGACGCAGGCATCGACACCCGCGGCGCACTCAAGGCAATGATAGGCAGGACAGGCAAAGGTGTACAGTACAACATCTCCATGTCGGCAAACCGATCCCTTACCGTCAGGACAGCCCGCTGGAAATACATCGAGCCCAGCAACGGCGTACCATTGATGAAACTCGTCAATATAGAAACAGGATACTCACCCCAGGAGCAACTATACGACATAGTTGCCGACCCAGGCGAGACAAACAATGTAGCGACACGCTATCCCGGAATAGTTTCCAAACTAAGACAGATTATCCCAGTACCACGTCAAGCACCATCATCAGCACATAGCCGACAGCAAAACCGATAGTGCTCAGGTTGGAATGCTGACCGCCGGAAGCCTCGGGCTTGTCC